>DATAQX010000280.1:0-13703 GCA_036264455.1 Silvibacterium sp.
CACTCAGTTCCAATGCAGCGCTGCACTGCGCCGTCCTTCACCGCAAACGTCGCCGTGAGAGCAGCCCCATTCGCCACCATTCCGGATGCAAGCGGACCCGTTGTCACCGGATGCAACTGCGCTGCGACTGGCGCCTGCGGCGTCAGAGTCGGCGTAGCTGGCGCAGCCGCCGGTGTGATGTTCCTTCCGCTTGGCGGAACACTGGCTGTATCGCGGTTCCTAATCATTGGCCCGCCAGTCGGACTGGAACTTGTGGCAAGCCCTCCGATAATGCCGGCGGCAACACCTCCCTTGGAAGCAGTGACAGACACCGTCTGGGTCGCCGCGCCAACATCGAGTTTTGCATCCAGGCTCGCCCGTTCGCTCGGCTGAACGGTCACAGGCTGGCTGAACGTGTTGAACCCAGGAGCCTGCACCTCCACCTGGTAACTGCCCGACGGAAGAGACGCCACGTCGAACTGGCCTTGCGGATTTGTCAAAACGGTACGGGTATTTCCGCTGGATGCCCCGCGCACTGTCACATGCGCTCCCGGTATCGCCGCCCCTGTCCGGTCGGCGACAGAGCCGATAATCTCCGCGCGGCCCTTTATCGCAGCGGCGGACGATGCCCTCTTGACCGCTTTCTTGCTCGCCTGCTCGGCCGGACGTGTCTGCACTGCGGACATGGAGTCCGACGATGGACCAGACTCGGCGGTAGGCGTCGCCAACCGATTCTCGGATGCGATCTGCTCCCTTCCGCTCTGAATGGGATGGCTTCTGTGCCTGTACACGACGATCGGAACTGCAATCAGCAGGGCGGCAAGAATCCCGGCCACCCCCAGCGATTCCCACCACAGTCGCCGACCCACCGTATCCGCGACCGAGGACCGTTCGGACTGATCTGCTGTCTCTAATGAAGCTTGTTGCGCGACAAAAACTACATCACGACAGCGTGCGCAGGTTGACAGATGTTCGGTCACACTCTGCCGTTCCTTAGGAGTCAGCGAGCGCTCCGCAAAGGCCGTGAGGAGATTCTCATCGGGATGTTTGGCGAGATGCCTTCCGTCAACCATCAACCCTCCTCTCCTGTCGAAATCCTGCTTGTAGCCTGCCCTTCCAGGGCTTGTACTTTATGGAACGATTCCTGACCCGCAACTTGCAGGAACCTTCGCACATTTACATCGATGTCGCGCACGTCGCTGCTCAACGCCTCCTCAGCAGCCCCCAGGCTCAATCCCGAGGCCTGGAGATGCTTCAGGATCTGCTTTCTCAGGCTCTTACCCAGACGCTTCAGCCTGCGGCTGATCGTCGATTCATGCACACCCAGAAGCCTGGCGATATCCGCCAGGTTCCTGCCGTCGAGATGGTACGCGTGCAGGACGAACCGATCTTCGGCAGCCAGTTGTGAAAGCACGGCGCCGATCGATTCCGCCAGCACTTTGCGATGTAGATCGCCATCGATCGACGACGTCTCCGGCATCGCCGCCAGCAGTTCCGTATCCTGATCTTCGATGCTCACCAGGCGGCGCGTCTTGCGGTACTCATCGACATAACGCTGCGCCAGAACACTCCGGAGCCAGCCCGCCAGCGATCCTCTACCGGTGTAAGATGCCAGCTTCGACTGCCGCTGACCCTCTCGGGTCGACACTCCGAACAACTCGGCATAAAGCGAATCAGCCAGTTCCCGTCCCGCTGCATCCTGCTTCGTTATGGCGTAGGCCGCACTGTAGAGAATTTCCCGGTATTGCGTCAGGAACACCTCCCAGGCTGCTTCGTTCCCCCTGGCGCAACCCCGCGCGAGCACAAGTTCCTTCACCCGGATCGAAGTGAGCAGTTCCACATCCTGAACATCCCAGCCATTCGACGCCGCGACCTCAAGCATAAGCGCCTGGAACTGTTCATAGCGAAAGCCAAAGCGTTCTCCCGAACTCTCACGCCAAAGCCCGGCGAGCACATCCCCGGCGGCCTCTGACATCGAACCTCTCCCTGGGCCGACTTCCTTCATTTCCTAAAACATACCCGTTTTTCGACCGGGACATGCAGCTGCTTCCGGTGCCTGGCACTCAAGCCGCGGCACTTGGGTGTCGCTCGGTCCACCGTAAAGCGGGGCTTGCCGGGCCTGAGTTGCGACTAACTTCATCCCAGCGAAGCCACTTGCCGAACTGCACGGTGCGCCTCGGTAATTGAGGCGCGGTGGTCCATAATTCCCGACAAATCGGAGTTGGCAAAGGCGATGCGCGCAAAGGGCTGGCGGCGCATCAGTTCAGCGGGTCCCGGCTTGCCGTCCCTGCCGAAGAAGAAGCCGGGTTGCGGCACAAGATAAGCGTGACCCCAGCGATTGAGGATGATACCCGCAATGTCGCTGCGCCCATCAAATCCCTGCCTGCCAAACATATCCGCAAACTGGTCGCGGAGCTGCTTCTCGTACACGCTGAAAGGAGTCGTCATCAACTGATAGCGTCCGGTGTTCACCTGTTCGGGCAGCGAACGGCCAGGACTTGCAAACAGAATCTTCAACGTCAATACCGTTGGACTGTCAGGCGAAAGTGAAGACGCTCCTCCGCCAAAAGTCGCCACGCGCCGCACCGCGAGGTAATTACCAATTCCGCCGAACCACTGGCATTGACTGATGCCCATCTTTGCGAGAAAACGCCAGTTGCGCACCGCTACATTTGCCATGATGCAGGGAGCGCGGAAAAACTGCGCGTAGGCCTGGCGATAAGCAGTTGGCAGATCGCGAACAATTGAGTTGATCGTCCAATTGCCGTTGGCGAGAATAACCGATCGCCCACGCACACGATAAAGCCGACCTTCGCGGAGATAGACGACATTCACGTGCGGCGAGCGCGCAGGCTCACCTTCATGCTCAATGGAAATAACCGTCGAGCGCAAACGAATCCGCGTCGCCTGATGCGGCTGATCGAGCGCGGCAAAGTTCACCTGCGACTGGCAAACACCTGCCATGGTGGCCGGTCCAGGAATCGCATTCGGCAGCAGTGCCTTAACGATATGTCGTGCAACGCCTGTGTTGCCCCCGGGAAACATCTGGGGACCGTTCTGCTTCTCCCACGGAAAGAGCAGATCGGGAGCGTAGTCGGAGTAGGCTGAGAGCGCGTCCGCGCCGATCCCCGAACCTCCACCGCTCACCGGAGACAGATAGCGCCGGATGGTATCGCGACTCAATCCGTGGCGCACCATCAGATCGTCTTCCAATGTGATTGAGTCGAGCTGTCGCGCTACGGCATCTCCGTGGCGGCGCGGCTTCGGGCGATGGTCCGGCGTGCTCTGCATCGCGAGCAGCTCCCGCTTTGCCTCGGCAGCAATGGGCGCGCCTTCCAGCTTCTTCGTCCACGGATCGACCAGCCAGGTGCCATTTGTACGTCCGGTGCCGTCGCCAAAAAAGAATCCAAAATTACTCCCATCTTCCGTATAGGGCGTCACGCCCGTCGCAATGCTCCCGGCATTCTGCTGGTATTGAAATTGTCGCGGATCGATTCCGACCGAATCATAGAAATGCTGAAGAAAGCTTCCCGGCATCGGCTGGAACCACATCGCTGAACCCTGGCTTGCAATCAGGTGTTGCCCATCCACGTTGAACTCGTTGCGCTTTGCCTCTCCGCCAAAGATCGGATGGTTTTCCAGCACGAGACACGATTGATTTCCGCTTGCCGCCCGCTGATAGAAGAGCGCCGCTGAAAGACCGCTGATGCCCCCGCCCACAATCACGCAGTCATAGGTCTCGCCCGTGTCCTGGATTGCGGCGGGCGTTCTGTCGAAGGCATGATCGCGAATCATGTGGCCATCGGCCATCACCTGGTGCGTATTGCCATTTGCATCGGCGTAATCGCCGATGCCGGGAGCGCCGTTCCAGTCCTCAGCGGCCATAAGCTGAAAAGGACATGCGGTAGAAACCAAAGCAGCTCCGGAAGCCAGCAGCGTTCCATTCAGAAAGTCGCGACGAGTAATTTTCCCAGGATGAGTCATCTCGAACAGTACCCAGCATAAAACGGAACTCGCCATCGCACTCGCGCAAAGGCAGATTCCGGTGCCTCTCGGCGGCGAACTTGATTCGATCTCCATTGACGCGAAGCATCATTCGGATATCAGGATTTTCTTTGCACGCTTTACTATTGCCATTCCGGCACGATTCCGCCGCAGCTCTTCTTACGGCATTGCAAATCCCGAACTCGTCGGTAAGGCTATTTGGGGTCTCAGTGGGTATAGGCGCCCGGATTTCGGCTCCGGGCCGGCCGCTTTGGTGACTGGCGCCAGGCACCCGAGGCAATAGGGTCTAGCTAGCCGCAGGCTTCCCTTCGAGGATGCTGATGGCCTCGTCAACCACCGGCGCCAGCTTCTTAAAGTCGGCGATGAGGGTGACGAACTGCTGATAGACCTGGGAGTCGGCAGAGAAGTTCAGGCCGTTCGCGCTGACAGCCGTCGAGGAGACAGCGATCAGCGCTTCGACATCGGCGACAACTGCGGCGAGCCCTGCAATGAAAGGTTTCTCAAGGGGCTGTTCGGCCTTGAGGATCTTCTCGATCCGGGAAGCCAGGCTCACAGTATCCTTGATGGCTGTCGCAACCCACTTACCGAAATCCGCAATACCAATTCCCAGCTTCTGAAAAATGTTGCTCATGGTCTTCCTTTTGTTCTGAGGTGGGGTGAGTCACGGCGCAGCTTCCGGACGCAGGAAACGTCCTCAAAAGAAAAGAGCACGGCCGAAGCCGTGCCCTGAATTCTTTCCTCACCCTCTATTTCAAGTATAGCGATTTGCGGAAAATACTCAGCCAACTTATATCACGCGCTATGTTTATGGGTTGACATAGGTTATTGGTCATTCGACAATCTCTCCCGGCTTGACAGCCGATGTGGCTGGCAGCCTCCCGGATTCGATCCAGTCAGGTCGATCTGGTTCGATCATCATGGTTCGATCATGGAGGAGTGCAACCACATGCGTCGTTGTACGATCCATTGAAGGCATGACTGACGAGAAATCGATGGATCAAAAACCAACCGGTAACGTGCGCATCGGCATTTCGGGGTGGACTTATCCGCCATGGAGGGGTGTTTTCTATCCCGCAGATCTGCCGCAGAAGCGGGAGCTGAGCTACAGTTCGCGCCTCTTGACCAGTATCGAGATCAACGGCACCTTTTATTCTCTGCAGTCGCCAAAGAGTTTTCTGCGGTGGAGGGATGAGACGCCGGAGGATTTTGTTTTCGCCGTCAAGGCAACGCAGTACATCACGCACACGCGGCGGCTGCGCGAGGTCGAGATACCACTGGCAAACTTCTTTGCCTCCGGCCTGCTGGCTCTCGGGCCGAAGCTGGGGCCGATACTGTGGCAATTTCCTCCGACTTTCAAGTTCCAGCCGGAGCTGCTGGAAGCCTTCTTCAAACTTCTACCGAGGACGACCCAGGAGGCGGCGGACCTGGCGAGCGGATGCGATGTGTGGCTTAGGGGCCGGGCGTTCCTCGGTCCGGTTGAGCCGGGTCCGGTTCGCCATGCAATGGAAGCGCGCCATGCCAGCTTTGCCTGCGAGGAATTCATTGCGCTGCTGCGCAAATACGGTGTGGCGCTGGTGTGCGCAGATACGCCGAAGTGGCCGCGGCTGATGGATGTGACGGCTGATTTCGTGTACTGCCGTCTGCATGGAGCGGAGGAGCTGTATGCCAGCGGCTATGACGCGGAGGCTCTGGATGACTGGACGAAGCGGGTCGTGGCATGGGCGAGCGGCGGCGAAGTGGAAGGTGAACACGCCAGCCCTGCGATGGCTCCGCGGTTGCCGTGGCGTGATGTGTTCGTCTACTTCGATAACGACGCGAAGGTGCGGGCTCCAGTGGACGCACAGGGGCTGATTGCGCGGGTGAAGAGACTGCTGGATTAGGCATTTGGCAAATAAGTCGATTCGCGGCTGCGCAACGTAGGATTCTGCAAATGGCTTATTGGCTTACACAGGTGGTTACTAAAGTTTGCTTGCGTATATCGCAAATCGCGATATGATTATCGCGGATTGCAATTAACAAGAGCCAGCGATCCAAACGTGACGGCGATGAAACTCGGCGAAAAACTCCGGTACCTGCGTGAAGTCGAGGGCAATCTACGCGGCCTTGACCGTGCGATGACCCAGCAGGAGCTGGTGCGTGCGATCAGGTCAGAACTGAAGACCTCGATGAGCCAGAGTTACCTCTCGCAAATTGAAAGCGGGGCGCGGCCGCATCTGACGAACACTACACGGCAACTGCTGGCGAAGTTCTTCAAGGTGCATCCGGGATATCTGGTCGACGATCCCGACGGCTACCATGCGGAGCTGCTGAGCGATGCGCGGACACAAGAGGACAAGCTGGATCTGTGGCTGGTGAGCGGTGCGGAGAGGTTTCGTCGCGATCCGCAGCTGCGACAGGCTCTGCTTGCGCTGGCAAAGCATAAGGACACGCGGGACTGCCTGCTGCTACTCGAGGCAGTGATGGATACACCAGGGCTGGTAGAGAGATTGCTGGAAGTTCTGCGGCCCGGCCATGCGCAGGAGACCAGCTATGCCTCAGAGAAACGACACGCGCAGGAGAGTCGTCATTCGTACGAACATGGGCGCGCGCGAAAGGAGAATGGCCAATGACCTGGGAGACGTTTTACCTGATCTGTTTTGCGTTGGGGTTGTCGCTGACGGTCTTGTCGGTCGCGGGAGTCTTCTCGCATCTGCACTTTGGGCACTTTCATTTGAATCTGGGGCACGCAGGGGGCCATGCGGCGCACACAGGCCAAGGCATCAGCCCGGTGAATGGATTTACGCTGGCGGCATTTCTCTGCTGGTTCGGCGGGTGCGGCTTTCTGCTGGAGCGCTATGCGAATTTCCTTACGCCGATTGTGCTGGGCGTGGCCACGATCACGGGCGTGATCGGTGCGGCGATTCTGTTCTGGTTCCTGGCACGCGTGCTGCTGCCGCATGAGCAAGAGTTGACGGCGGAGGACACGGCTGTTCTCGGCGTGCTGGGACGAGTGAGCGGCGCGATTCGCGAGGGCGGAGTGGGCGAGATTCAGTTTTCGCAGAACGGCGCACGCCGTTTTGCAATCGCGCGGAGTGAAGCAGGCGTAGCGATTCCGCGCGGCGTGGAGGTGGTAGTGATGCGCTACGAACAAGGAATTGCCTGGGTTCGCCGCTGGGACGAGGTTGCCGAGGATGTGACTTCGATCGAGCGCGACAATGAATATCCCACATCCGAAAATCCGGACGTGGGGCACCCGGCAAGTACGAAGTGAAATGGTTTTCCTGATGGAAAGGATCAGGAGGCAATTATGACGAGCACAATAATCGTAGTGGTTGGTTTGTGTCTGTTACTGCTCATTGTCCTGATGGGCATCATGGCCAAGATGTTTCGCAAGGCCGGCCCGAATGAAGCGCTGATTGTGTACGGCTTTCGCGGACCGCGCGTGATCAAGGGACACGGCACTGTGATCTTTCCGATGGTGGAGAACTGCCGGGAGCTATCACTGGAGCTGATGTCGTTCGACGTGGCGCCGCAGCAGGATCTGTACACCAAGCAGGGCGTTGCGGTGACCGTGGAGGCCGTTGCGCAGATCAAAGTGCGCAGCGATCAGGAATCGATCCTGACGGCGGCAGAGCAGTTTCTGTCGAAGGCGCCGCAGCAGCGCGAAGGGTTGATCCGGCTGGTGATGGAGGGCCACCTGCGCGGAATTATCGGTCAGTTGACGGTGGAGCAGATCGTCAAGGAGCCGGAGATGGTTGGCGATCGCATGCGGGCGACGTGCGCGGATGACATCAGCAAGATGGGGCTCGAAGTTGTGTCGTTCACGATCAAGGAGGTGCGCGACAAGAACGAGTACATCACGAATATGGGTCGTCCGGATATTGTTCGCATCAAGCGCGACGCGGATGTGGCTGCGGCCGAGGCGGAGCGCGACACAGCGATCCGCAGGGCGAATGCGCTGCGGGAGTCGGCGGTAGCGAAAGCGGCGGCAGACCAGGAGCGCGTGCTCGCGGAGACGCTCTCGCTGGCCAAACAGGCCGCGGCGCAGCGCGATCTGGATATCCAGAAAGCCCAGTTCACTGAGCAGAGCCGGCGTCAGGAGGCGCAGGCCGACAAGGCTTACGAGATCCAGACCAACATCATGCAGCAGCAGGTGACGGCAGAACTGGTGAAGGTGCAGCAGATCGAGAAAGAGCAGCAGATCAAGGTGCAGGAGGCAGAAATCCTGCGCCATGAGAAGGAGCTGATCGCGACCGTGCTGAAAGGGGCAGAGATCGAGCGGCAGAGGATCGAGACGATTGCATCGGCTGAGAAGATGCGGCTGACCACGGAAGCAGAGGGTCGCTCGGCGGCTATCCGTGCGCAGGGTGAAGCCGAAGCCGCCATCATCTTTCAGAAGGGTGAGGCCGAAGCAAAGGCGATGAACGTGAAGGCCGAAGCCTATCAGGACTGGAACCAGGCCGCGGTGGTCGATCGGCTGATCACCAATATGGCGGACGTGGTTCGCGCGATGGCGGAGCCGCTGTCAAAGGTGGACAAGATCACGATTGTGTCCACCGGCAACGATGGCGCTGCGGGCGCAAACAAGCTGACCGGAGACATCACGAAGATCGCGGCGCAGGTGCCGGCGCTCTTTGAGGCGCTCTCGGGCATGGACATGCGCGAGCTGATGTCGAACGTAAAGAGCATGCGCGCGCGGCCCAACGGCAGCACTGCGAAGGACATCAAGGAATGACAACCAGGGCGGAGGGCTTGACCGGCCTTCCGCCCGCAATTTTTTGAGGATGCAAGGAGGAATACCATGGCACTGCTCGAACGTGTGGGAACATTGTTACGCGCCAACATTAACGACCTGATCGAGAAGGCCGAGGATCCGGAAAAGCTGCTGAAGCAACTGGTTCTGGACATGGAAAACCAGCTGATGCAGGTGAAAACGCAAGTAGCGATTGCGATTGCCGATCAGCATGTTCTCGATAAAAAAAGAAAGGAACATGAAGAAGCAGCAGCGGAGTGGAAGCGGAAGGCGGAGCTGGCGGTGAAGAAATCTTCAGACGATCTGGCACGCGCGGCACTGGAGCGCTCGTTGAGCCATGAGCAGATGGCAAAGGGATTTGTCCAGCAGCTCGAAGACCAGAGAACCGAAGCCGACACGCTGAAGACGGCTCTGCGCAAACTGGAACAGAAGCTGCAGGAAACGCAGTCGCGCTGCGAGATGATGATTGCGCAGCACCGGCGGGCGCGGGTGGTGAGCAAGGCGCACCAGGCGCATCAGGCTGTGGAGAGCAAGGACCGAGCCTTGAGCATGACACGGATGCGCACGCGCATTGTGGGCACAGAAGCCCAGAATGCAGCGACAAGCGAGTTGCTGAACGGCGATTCGCTGGAAGACCGCTTTGCGATGCTCGAACGTGAGGAACAGATCGAAGCGCTGCTGCAGGACCTGAAACAACAGCACGCGCCAGGCGCATAGTGCCGGGCTGTCTGGTTCGGTTTGCGTGCGACGCATGCCGGAGCCGATTGCCGAAGTGGCCTTTTCCTCAGGAGAAGGCCACATACATCCCACCAAAGGCGACAACAATGGGCGAAATGCCTTAGGGTGTTATTTCACGCCTTTGGAGGGATATGAGTACGCATCGACGATTGGATTCCGGGGGGTCTGATTTCAAAATGTTCGATCTTCAATCCGCCGCACGCCAGTGCATGGTCGAGCATGGATTCGAGCCGGACTTTCCAGTGGAAGCAGTGCATGAGCTGGCTGCGCTGATTGCGAACTCGCCGAAAGCGAACGCGGCCGCCGAAGATCTGCGGCATCTGCTCTGGTCGTCGATCGACAACGATACCTCCCGCGATCTGGACCAGATTGAATACGCCGAGGAGCTGCCAAACGGTGACGTTCGTGTGCTGATTGGAATTGCGGATGTGGATCTGTATGTGACGAAGGGTGCTGCGATCGACCGTCATGCCGCAATTGAAACGGTGACCGTCTATTCCGGAGTTAAAAATTTCCCCATGCTGCCGGAGGAGCTTTCAACCGGACTGACATCGCTGCTGGAAAGCGACGACCGGACCTGCATGGTGACGGAATTCGTTCTGGATGCCCAGAATAGAACGGCATCGAGCAGGATTTATCCTGCGCTGGTCAACAACAAGGCGCAGCTTGCCTACAACGGGGTTGGCGCGTGGCTGGACGGTAAGGCGGAGGCTCCGGCGAAGGTTGGAGAATCCGCCGAACTTCAGGCGCAGCTCAAATTGCAGAACGAAATCGCGCAGCGGCTTCGCGCAGAGCGCTACGAGCGTGGAGCTCTGAACCTCGAAACCATCGAGACGCATGCTGTACTGCAGGGCGACGCGATCGATATTCAGTTACAGGAGAAGAACTCTGCAACCGAATTGATTGAAGACTTCATGGTCGCCGCCAATGGCGTGGTTGCGAGAACTCTGCGGGAGAAACGCATTGCCTCCATCCGGAGAATTGTGAAAACTCCGAAGCGGTGGGACAGAATCGTCGAACTGGCGGCGCAGATGGGCGAAAAGCTTCCCACAGAACCCGATTCAAAGGCGCTGAATAATTTCCTGTGCAGGCGAAAGACCGAAGATCCGGATCACTTTGCCGATTTATCCCTTTCCGTGGTGAAGCTGATGGGGCCCGGCGAGTATGTGCTGGAGCGGCCGGGTGACACGCCGGACGGACATTTTGCACTGGCCGTTGAGGATTACACGCACTCGACAGCTCCGAACCGAAGATATGCAGACCTGGTGACGCTGCGCCTGTTGAAGGCAATGATTGCGGGCAAGGAGTCTCCATACTCCGATGACGAATTGGCAACCATTGCAACGAACTGTACAACTAAAGCCACAGCAGAACGTAAGGTGGAGCGCGAGATGCAGAAGCGGATTGCAGCCGTGGCCATGCGCCACCGTATCGGCGAAATGTTCCATGCCATCGTGACGGGCGTTACGGATCGTGGAACGTTTGTGCGGACGCTGGCTCCGCATGTCGATGGCATGCTGGTGCACGGACAGCAAGGGATCGATGTGGGCGACAGGCTAAATGTAAAGCTGGTGCGTACTGATCCAGCGCACGGGTTTATCGACTTTGCCCGTGCTTAGTCCACCGATCTGCATGAGGGAATGACGGAAAGATGCGGCCCCACCTGGCGACGCTGGTCGAGGATTTTCGCAGGCACGGAAAGAGCACCGCGATTGTTACATATCGCGGAAACCGACGCACGGCATCCACTTACAGCGATCTTGCTAATCTCGCCGGCCGCTTCGCCGCGGAGTTGATGCGGCGTGAGATTGGCCTTGGCGAGCGCGTAGTACTCTGGGGCCAGAACGGGCTTGAGTGGGTCAGCGCTTTTTTCGGATGCGTGATGCGCGGCGTGATTGCCGTTCCTCTGGATGCTGCGGGAAGCGTGGACTTTGCGGTCAGTGTGATTTTTGAAACGACTCCTCGACTGATGATAGGCGATGCGCAGCTGCTTGGACAGCTTATGCCGGAGACAGCGAGCATCGCGTTTGAGGACTTCGGAACCGCGCTGAGTTCTTCTCACGCCGCGGTGGTTGAACCTCGTCTGGATCTCGACACACCACTTCAGATTCTCTTCACGTCGGGGACAACTGCGGAGCCAAAGGGCATCGTCCATACGCATCGCAACGTGCTGGCAAGCGTTGCTCCTATTGAGCGGGAGATTCAGAAATATCTGAAGTATGAGCGCGTTGTGCATCCTCTGCGTTTTCTGCACACGCTTCCTCTGAGCCACGTTTTTGGGCAATTCATGGGACTGTGGATCCCTCCATTATTGGCAACGGAGGTGCATTTTGAATCGCGCCTGCAGGCGCAGCGCCTGATCGACACCACGCGGCGGGAGCGAATCTCCGTACTCGCGGCCGTGCCGCGCGTGCTCGATTTACTGCGCGATTCGCTGACAGCACAGGATCCGGGGTTACAGACGGAGATCGACGCGGCTAAGGGAGAGAGCGTGTGGAAGCACTGGTGGCGCTTCCGCAGGATTCATCGCACTTTCGGTTACAAATTCTGGGCATTCGTGTGCGGCGGGGCTTCGCTTCCGCCTGAGCTCGAGTCCTTCTGGAATACGCTCGGTTTTGCCTTAATTCAGGGCTATGGCATGACAGAGACGGCAGCGCTGATCACGCTGAATCATCCGTTCAAGGTGGGCAAGGGCACGATCGGCAAAGTGCTGCCGGGGCGTGATGTCGAGATTCGCGAAGACGGCGAGATTCTTGTGCGCGGCGATATGGTCTCAACGGCGATATGGCGCAACGGAGGGATGGAAAAGGGTGAGTCGCCATGGCTCGCTACGGGCGATCTGGCAAAGCGCGATGAGGAGGGGCAACTTCATTTTCTGGGACGCAAGAGCCAGGTGATTGTGACATCTTCCGGGTTGAATATTCATCCTGAAGATGTGGAAGCAGCGCTGAATGCACAGCCTGGTGTAGAAGCTTCTGCTGTGGTTCCGCTGTCAGCCGCTGGTGGCGCCGAGCCAGTTGCCGTGCTGCTGTTTCGCGGATCACGGGACGCCGCGCAACAGGCGATCATCGCGACGAATCAGCGGCTGGCGGATTTTCAGCGCGTACGGCAGTGGAGGCTTTGGCCCGAACTGGATTTGCCACGGACATCGACGGGAAAAATTCAACGGCGCAAGGTCGCGGAGTGGGTGAATGCGCAACGCGTAGAGACCGGCTCGACTTTTGCAAGTGCCGATCCATTGCTTGCCCTGATTCTGTCGATCACAGGCGCGAAGATAGAAAATAATTCCGACGATGCGCGGCTTGCCGAGGATCTCATGCTGGATAGCCTGGGACGCGTGCAGTTGC
Organism: Silvibacterium sp.; assembly: GCA_036264455.1. Classification (GTDB taxonomy): domain Bacteria; phylum Acidobacteriota; class Terriglobia; order Terriglobales; family Acidobacteriaceae; genus Silvibacterium. The sequence goes on from DATAQX010000280.1 coordinate 12,802, forward strand.
AGGCGGAACTGGAGCAGCACATGGGCGTGGCGCTGAGTGACGCGGCTCTGGAGCAGGCAGCTACGCTGGGAGATTTGCGGCGGCAGCTTGGGTTGGACTCTGTTGTAGCTACGGTGTTCCCTAAGGCGGATAGCGTCAGGGTCGCGGAGCGGGACGACGTATATCCGAAGTGGACGTGGTGGTGGCCGGTCCAGGCGGCGCGTGTGCTGTTCATCGAATGCATTCACCAGCCGCTGGTGTGGCTGCTGGCTGCGCCTGAGGTCGAGCGCAATGGGCCGCTGAAATCACATCAGCCACTGATACTCATTGCAAATCATGTGACTGATTTCGATGGCGCGCTGGTTTTGTATGCACTGCCAGGCAGGATTCGGCGCCACGTTGCGACGGCGATGGCTGCAGACCTGCTTGATGATTGGCGTAAGAGCAGAAATCGGGGTTCGTGGTTTCTGAATCTGCTGGGCCCGCTGACGTATCTGCTGGTTACGGCCTTATTCAATGTATTTCCTCTGCCGCGGAGCGCGGGCTTCCGGCGAAGCTTTCAGCATGCGGGCGAGGCGCTCGATCATGGATACAACGTGCTGGTGTTTCCTGAAGGCCGTGAATCAGAGGATGGAACGTTGCAAAGCTTTCGGCAGGGCATCGGGCTGCTGGTTGGTGAGTCGAAGGTGGCGGTACTACCGGTCGGGCTGCTGGGACTGGACGAGATGAAGCGAGACAAGCGATGGTTTCGCTCGGGCAAGCTGAAGGTGCGGGTTGGTACGCCGATAACGTTCGGCCCGGAGTTGAGTCCAGAAGAGATCACAGAGAGGCTCAGAGCGGAGGTTGCCCGTCTGCTGGAATGATTATGCTGGCACGTGACCAAAGTGCCTTGGCAGCCTGACTCGCAACACTGACAATGGTGC
>DATAQX010000260.1:0-3798 GCA_036264455.1 Silvibacterium sp.
ATCTCCTCGATACCGTTGAGCGAAGTGGGACTGCCGATGTCGGCCTCAGGCTGGTCACAAAGCAGGAGAATTTCGCGCATGAGCGTCACAAGCGACCGTCCATCACAGAGGGCATGGCTGCATACCAGCAGTAGTTCACTCTTCTGTTCGGCCCGCAGCCAGATCATGCGGGCCAACGGCTGGCGGCTGCCGTCAAACCGCTGTAGCGATTCCTGTGTGGATACTTCGAACCAGTCATCGTCACTTTGCCGCGTTATGATTCGCAGCGGAATCGGCATGGGTCTGTCCTCTAGCAAGAAGTAGGGATGACCATTCTCCTGAACGATCCGGCAGCGCAGGGTGGTGTGCTTGGCCTGCACCTGCGCCAACGCCTCGGTCATCCGCTGCTCTTGAATCTGGCCGCAGATGTGCGCCGTCACCATGACGTTGACATGGAAGCGCGCATCGACATACATCGCACGTTCAAACATCGCCAGCGGTCGCTTCATCCCCTCACCTCCTTCCTTGTGTCGCTCAAGCTGTAGCGCCCATCACGGGTTGAGTGGGAACATCCGGCGCGATCTTCGGCAGCAGTTCCCACGCCTGCAGCCAGCGCACAGCTTCGCCGATGCCGTCCTCCGCGCGTACCATGCGCCCAAGCGTCTCCGCTCTTTCTGTCATCACCGGCTGCCGCGCAGCCGCCAGTGACTCGGCCAGTACCTCAGCAGTCAGGCTCTTGCGCCCGAGGGCGGGCGGCGCAACGCCAAGACGGTTTAGGCAGCTTGCCCAGAAGGGCTGATCGCCGAAGAACGGCACAATCACCGAGGGAATCCCGGCACGCACGGCGGCGGCAGTCGTTCCAGCGCCTCCGTGATGCACTGCTGCCGACATTAATGGAAGCAATTGGTCGTGCGGCGCATGGCGCAGAAAGAAGATATTCCCGTCTTGTGGGCCGTCGGCGCCGTCCAGGCCGCCCCAGCCAGTGGCCAGCACTGCGCGCTGCCCGCTCTTCTTCACGGCGTCTAGCACCGTCTCGGTAAACGCCTTTGCACGGCTGCTCACCATGCTGCCGAAACCGATATAGATGGGCTTTGGTCCGACGGCAAGAAATTCGCTCAATGCATTGGAAGGAAGCCATTCAGGCTGATCCAGAAACCAATAGCCGGTCACCTGGGAGCTCCGTGGCCAGTCTGCGGGCCGGGGCAATACATGCCGGCTGAAGCCGTTGATCACTTTTGCGCGGTGCAGGTCGCGGAAATAAGGGCCATACCAAGGGTGCGGAGGCAACTTAAGCTGCGGCCGCACAATGTCATTCACTGCCGGACGCATCACGCTCCACAGCAGCTTGAACATCAGATAGTGAGCCCCGAGGCTCAGCATAGGGGACACCTTGCGCTGGGATTTGATCAACATGATCGGCGGCAAGATTTTCGAGAGTGTGCACGGCTGCAACCGGGCAATGGCGAAAGGAATATCCAGTGCTTCGGAGAGAGCTTTCGCCAGAAGAATGCTGTTGCTGACACCGATCAAAAGCCCTGCGCCTTTCGACGCGACGAGTCCTTCCTCGACCCAACTGGCCGCCCATATTGCATAGCGTTCGCGAAAAATGCGGATCATCGCGCGCAGATCCAGCCCCTGTTCAGCGATCGTGCGATCAGTCTCCAACATGGCTTGGAAGTCGGCGGTTAGAGGACAGAACTCCAAGCCGGCCTGACGCACCATCGCGGCAAAATTCACGCTGGTAGCGATGCGCACTGGATAACCGGCGCGATGAAGACCCTGGCCTAAAGCCACACAGGGACGAACGTCGCCTTGCGTGCCAATAGTGAAGATCACGATTGGTCTGTGCATGTTTATCAGGCTCCCTTAGGCATAAACTGCGGTAATCTCTCCGCCTTCTCTGCGAAGGTATGGGATATCCACCGTGCGGGAATCTTCCAGATTAGAAAGCCGTTGCTGGAGTACCCTGCCGATCTGTGCTGCTGGTGCAGGGTCGAACACGGCCTCGTGGTGACACTTGAGCTCATGGACCTCGATCTTCCGGCCGATGAATGGCCGCCATACCGACGGGTTCCGGTCGATGATGCCGTTCACATCGCCCGTCGTCTCAGTCGCATGGAAATACAACAGGCTTACATCGACCTTGCCTGGTCTGTACTGGCGCGCCAGCTTCAGATGATTGAGCATCACTGCAATCAACTTCTCGATGAAGTCCGGGCTACCCTTCATGATTCCCTCAGTCACCCTCATCATTGCCTGGTGAGCTACGGGAATCGAGCGTGCGTTATCGGGATTCAGCAGAAACTCCCCCAACTGCCTCAGCGTTCGCGGTATTTTTTCTTCCTCAAGACGAATGTCGAGAAAACCCAGTGCCGCTCGCACTTCTTCTGCCTCGGTCAGGGGCCGAGCGCCGGAGAGAAACAGAGAGCTGTCTATCATTGCCAGCAGCTCCACCTTGAGGTTCTGCTCTTGCATCTGCTTGGCAATGCAATGGCCGATCAGGCCGCCAAGAGAGCGGCCAAGCAAGCGGTATGGGCCCCGGGGCTGGATCCGACGAATCTGCTCAAGATAATCAACAGCAATCTCTTCGATACTGGCCGGCAGGCTACCGCCACGCAAGCCGCGCGATTGAAGCCCGTAGACCGGCATCGTTGAATCCAGATGCCGCAACAGGCTGGAGAAGCCCAGGCTGAGTCCGGCCATCGGATGAACGCAGAACAGCGGACGATGTGGGGGCTGGCGCAGCGGCAATACGACACCCAAAGGATCGATATTCTCGCTGCCGAGGCTCTCGACCAGAGCTGCCAGGCCGGCAACCGTGGGAGCTTCGAAGAGGCTGCCGAGCGGTAGTTCCAGCTTGAAGCATTCAGGAAAGCACGCAAACATCTCAGCGGCACTCAGCGAATCGCCGCCAAGCTCAAAGAAATTGTCGTGCAAGCCCACTCGCTCGACCTTCAGAATCTGCTGCCACAACACGGCCAGCTTCATTTCGATCAAGGTGGACGGCTCGACATAGGTTCTGGCGCTAGCATGCTCCGGCAGGGGCAAAGCCTTGCGGTCAAGCTTTCCGTTGGGCGTCAAGGGCATCGCATCAAGCACCAGAACGGCGGCCGGGATCATGTGATTCGGTAGCCGACCGGCGAGGAACGAGCGCACGGACCTGATATCGATCAGCACGCCGCGCGCCGCCACTAGGTACGCAGTCAACGAGATGGCCCCTTCACCATCGCACCGCGCGGCAACAGCTGCCTCAGCCACCGTTGCGTGCTCGAGCAAGACGGACTCGATCTCGCCCAACTCGACGCGATGACCGCTGATCTTCACCTGGTCATCGGTGCGGCCCACGAATTCGAGCAGGCCGTCATCTCTCCAACGCACCAGATCACCGGTGCGATACATGCGGCTGCCATCGCTGGCAAACGGGTTTCCAAGAAAGCGCTGTTCAGTGAGTTCAGGACGGTTGAGGTAACCTTTGGCTACGCCTGCGCCGCCAATATACAGCTCGCCGATCGCGCCAGTTGGAACAAGCTGCCGGTTCTCATCCAGCACATAGAGCTGGGTATTGAGGATTGGCCGTCCGATAGGTGGCGGCGCTTCTCCGACCTCGTCCAACTCGAATGCCGTTGACCAAATTGTGGTTTCGGTCGGTCCATAAAATTGGGTGACACGCGAAGCCATCTTTGTGAGCCGAGCAGCGAGTTCTGCGCTGAGCGCCTCACCTCCGACCAAGACATGCACATCGTCCAGTCTCGTGTCCGAGTTAGCGAGCAGGACGCGCCAAAGCGAAGGAGTAGCCTGCATATGGGTGACGCCGCTGCG
>DATAQX010000311.1:0-3097 GCA_036264455.1 Silvibacterium sp.
CGGCGATCAGCTCGTCCTTTACATTCACGCCCAGATCACCGTGATGAAACGCACCTTCAAGGATCCGGTCATCGCCGGACCGGTGCCGTCCCAGTTCCCCGGCGCCGAGGACTGCGCAATGCTGATGCTTAAGCACCAGCCCATGAATCAAGTCTCCGTTTTTCAGGTGCAGCACTATATGCGCTCCGATCGCTGGATCGGCGTGGTCACGCTCACCACCCTTGAGTCGGAATTGCTGAAGGTCAGACCCGACTTCGAACAGTTCCTCAAACTTCTGCGCATCGCCCCTCCGCCCGAGCCGGCCCCTACAGCTTCTATCGCGTCTCCGTACATGGGACGCTAGCCATTTCCAGCTTCCATCTCGCGATAAAATCAGGAGATATCTCCGCGACCACGAAGGGGCTTGATTATTGATGGCGACAGCGCACACCGGCGAGGCTCAGCAGCTTAAGCAAAAGATCGAATCACGAACGGCTCGCATTGGAGTCATCGGCATGGGCTATGTCGGCTTGCCGCTGGCTCTGCTCTTCAGCGATCAGCGTTTTCGCGTCACCGGCTTCGACATAGACCCCAATAAAGTAGCCACTCTGAATAGCGGAGGCTCCTATATCGTGCGCATCCCGGCGACCGAGATTCAGTCCGCGCAGCAGAGAGGCTTTTGCGCGACCTCCAGGTACGCCGACATCGCCCAGATGGATGTCGTCGCCATCTGCGTACCGACGCCGCTCAGCGAATTTCACGAGCCAGACCTCAGTTATATCCGCGAAACGGCAAAGGCCATCGCGCCGTATCTCCGCGAAGGCCAGTTGATCGTTCTGGAGAGCACCACTTATCCTGGAACCACCGAAGAAGTGCTTATTCCCATCCTTGAACAGAATCCTTCAGGCCTGAAGGTTGCGCACGATAGAGAAGCAAAGGGATTCTACGTGGCTTTCTCGCCCGAGCGGGAAGATCCGGGCAACGACACCGTCGCTCGCCGCGACATCCCGAAGGTTATCGGCGGCGTTGGCCCGGTTGCGCTTGACCTGGCATCGGCTGTCTACTCCACCATCTTCGACCGCACCGTACCGGTCTCTACACCGGCTGCAGCGGAGATGACCAAGCTCCTTGAGAACATCTATCGCTGCGTTAATATCGCCCTGGTCAACGAGCTCAAGCAGCTTTGCCAGCGCATGGGCATCGACATTTTCGAAGTCATCGACGCCGCCAGAACCAAGCCCTTTGGCTTCCATGCCTTTTATCCGGGACCTGGCCTCGGCGGTCACTGCATTCCCATCGATCCCTTCTATCTCTCATGGAAGGCGAAGCAGTTTGACTTCCGCACGCGCTTCATCGAGCTCGCTGGCGAAGTAAACGTCGCCATGCCGTATTACGTCATCGACCAGACCGCCGCCGCGCTCAACGAATATGGGAAGCCGCTCAAAGATTCACGTATTCTCGTGCTCGGCATGGCCTATAAAAAGGACGTCGATGATCTCCGCGAGTCGCCCTCGCTCACCATCATCGAGTTGCTGCGCAAGCGCGGCTCCATCGTCTCCTACAACGATCCGTATTTCCCCTACGTCGGCCACGGCCGCCACTACCACCTCGACATGCACTGCACTCCGCTCAACGACCTCGAACAATACGACTGCGTCCTCATCGTTACCGACCACTCCGACTACGATTACCAGCGCATCGTCCGGGAGTCGAAGCTTGTAGTGGACACACGGAACGCGACAAAGGGCATCCAGTCAGACAAGATTGTTCGCTGCTGACCGACAATTCGATGCCAATGCCCGGATGCTTCTGGTAGAAAGATACTCATGCTTCGCCCAACACGACTTTGCCTCGCCAGCCTTAATCTGGCGCCCGCCGTGCTATGTCTGCTCGTCTCCATAGGAGCCTCTGCAACCACTCCAGTCGAAACCCCTTTGCACGACGGATGGAATCTGCAATCCGCATGCAGGCTGCAGACAGATGGCGCCGCGATCTCTTCGCCATCGTTTCACCCGCAAGGCTGGTATGCAGTCTCGGTGCCGTCTACCGTGCTCGCCGCACAGGTAGCCGCCGGAGAAATCAAGCAGCCCTACTATGCAACCAACCTCCGCAAGATTCCCGGCGCAAGCTATCCCATCGGCCAGAACTTCTCCAACCTGCCCATGCCCGAAGACAGCCCCTACCGCTGCAGCTGGTGGTATCGCAAGACCTTCGTCATTCCCTCGTCCGAGCACGGAAAGACGCTTTGGCTGCGCTTTGGAGGCATTAACTATCGCGCCAATCTCTGGGTCAACGGCCGGCAGATCGCCGACGACAAACAGATCGCCGGAGCCTACCGAACCTACGACTTCGACGTGACCCGCGATCTGATTCCCGGCAAGGAAAACACCGTCGCCGTCGAAACCTTCGCGCCCACCGAAACCGATCTCGGCATTAACTGGGTCGACTGGAACCCCTGCCCTCCCGACAAGGACATGGGCCTATGGGGCCCCGTCGATCTCATCACCAGCGGTGCGGTTTCCATCCGTTCGCCGCTCGCCACAACACACTTCGCCGGCCCGTCTCTCAAAGAGGCCGATCTCAGTGTCTATGGTGAACTGCACAACGCCTCCGATCGTGCCATCCACGGGATCGTAACCGGCACCGTTGCGGGAATCCGCATCGAGCAACCTATCGACCTCGCCCCGCACGAGGACAAGACCGTCGCCTTCTCGCCCGAGCAGTTTCCACAACTTCGCGTACACAATCCACGCATCTGGTGGCCTTACCAGATGGGTCAGCCCAATCTCGAAACGCTCACCCTCAGCTTCACCGAAGGCGGACAGGTCTCCGACGAGCAATCCACTCGCTTCGGCATCCGCGAAATCACATCTGAGCTCACCGACAAGGGCTTCCGTCTCTTCCGCATCAACGGCAAGCCCATCCTCATCCGCGGCGCTGGCTGGTCACAGGACATGCTGCTCCGCCAGGACCCGGAAAAGCTGCGCGATGAGCTGCGCATGGTCCGCGACATGCACCTCAACACCATCCGCCTCGAAGGCAAGATGGAGACCGACGAATTCTTCCATCTCGCCGACGAGCAGGGAATCCTCGTCATGCTTGGCTGGTGCTGCTGCGA
>DATAQX010000333.1:0-14013 GCA_036264455.1 Silvibacterium sp.
GGAGTTGTCGTGAACCCCTGAGGAATTCGTTCTTTCCGGCTCCAGCATGATGAAGCGTGGCGGGTGGCGCTGAAGAGACTCAAGGACCTCGGTTACCTGTTCAGGCCGAGTGAAGTCAGTGTCGGTAACGAACTCGGAGGCGGTCGGGTTATTGAGTGAGAGATAAAGGCCCAGACCGCCGTGGTTGAAGAAAAGCTCGGATGGGTGGGTCCGCTGAGCCAGCCACTGATATTCGTTGAACTCGAGAGGGTCGCTGAACGCTGTCCGGCCTATAGGTAGATTCAGGGTGGCATGCCACTGTGTCTGGCGATAGAAGGGCAGCAAAAAAGCAAAGGCAATCGCGAGGATGCATAACACATTGCGCGCGACCCTGAGCGCTGAGCCCGGTTGACTAAGAAGCCACACGCATATCAGGATGGCAGGCGGAGCCACCGTGCTGAGACGATGAAATCTGGGACCGCTGGAGACGGCCAGGAAGAGGCCGAAGCCAACGAGATGAAGCAGAACAAGGCGCTGCCGAAGTTCAGCAGTCAACTCTTTGCCCTTGCGCCACAGTTGGTAGAGCCCCAGGAAATAGATATAGGGAACAACAGCATAGATGAATAAGTAAGGGATCGGGCGAAGGATGTCGGTGACTGTATGAACCGGCGGATGCTGATCAAGATAGGCTCGGGGCGAATTGAAATCACCGGAAGACAGAAATCTAAGTGGGAACAGAACGAGATCGAAGAAGATAGTGCGGAAACCTGCTTTACTGATGTAGTACCCGAGGACGGAGCAGAGGATCAAAATAAACGGCAAAGTCAGAGCTGCGAGCTGGGTCAGGATACTGGGACCTTGAGCTCCGGACCGTTTGAGCCATAACAGATAGATAACCAGGGCAACGAAAGTGAGAGCGCCCTGGGTCTGGGTAAAGAGGGTTGCTATGGCGCAGAGTAAGCCGGCTGCAAAAATTCGCTGGAGACTGGCGCCGCCGGTTAGAATGCCGACCGCAGCCAGAGCGGCAAGTGTGCTGTACCAGTGATGTGTCGGGTCGAGCGCGCTGCTGAAGTCGAAGACGAGAAATAACAGTCCCGGTAGCAGAATAAGCGGGCCGCGCAGTATCCTGCTCGCAATCAGCGTGATGACAGAAAATAGAGCAAGCCCCAGGGCAATGCCCCAGGCCTGCATGATCCAGGCGTGGATGCCGAAGAGGCGGAATGTGGCGCCGTAGAGGAGATCGATGCCAGGGGGAACGAGCTCGAAAAAGTCGCGGTACAGAACTTGACCATGAGCCACGCGCGCTGCGCGAATGAAAAACAGGACCTGGTCATCGTGTGCAACAAAGGGCGTAGCGGGAAGCAAAAAGGTCCGTAGGTAGAGGAAAACCAGGGCTCCCGCGATTGAGAAGGCGAAGACGGAACGAGAGAAGCGCTCTGTTGCATCCGGCGGCGTGTGTTCTGTCATCAGAGGGATTGATTTGTCTCTCGAATAATGCCATGACCCACATTTGAGAAACAAATTCGCATGGCATGGTTCGCCTTACGCGTGCCACCTTTCACTGACATGAAATCGGCTGGAACTGCCCCACTCCAGCCAGCAACAAGTCTTGACTGGGCCCACCGGCCAGAAGTCTCACGCTCATTTCACTGAATAACTTCGCGCATCCAAACAGGCGCTCATCGCTCGTTTGAACGAATCTAATTGCTGCGTATGCTGCCCCTGCGCTGCACTTTGGGCTTGTTGTTCTGCCGTCTTGTTCGCTTTCTTCTTAGCGCGATGCCCGCGGACCGCCCCAGCAGTAGCTCCGATCGCCGCACCTTTGCCGGCGTCACCGGCAATCGCCCCTATTGCTGCCCCCCCAGCTGCGCCCCCTGCAGCGCCTTTTGCTGTTGCGCCCTGTGCCTGCGTGGCCGGCTTCTCGGCCAACGGCGGTGCCGCCGTCGGATCAACTCCGCTTTGCTGTTTCGCTGAGGAATAACATTCCGTCTCGTCCTTCGTCTGCTGAGCAGGTGTCTGCTGCTTTTGCGGGTATACATACAAACCCACAGACGAAGCGGGCGAAACTTTTGGCGTCTGGGCTGCCGCTGGCAGCGTGAAGAGAATGCTAGAACTGATACCAGCCATAAGAAGCAAACCTGCGCACTTGAACTCCGAAAATCGACTCATACTCTTCCTTTCAAACGTCGTTTCTGACAGTTGTGGCTGTTAATTCTCTTATCCGCGATGCATTCTTTGCCTCCAACGCGCAGCAGAAGTATATGCTTGCGACGCGAGACATGGCCCGCCCGGCCGGTGGCCCACTCAAGCCTTGTGTTTGTCAAGTTCCACGACATCCTTGCCAAGGTGTTCCGGGAGATCCTTTCCAGTTTCGGCAGCCGTCGGGAGGGAGGGAAAGTGGGAAATGCGCAGCGTTTTCCAAGGCGGCAGCGCCGCCATCTTTCCTCGCTCCGGGGCAGTGTTTGGGATCAACCGCGACTCCCGCGGCGATCAACTGATCGAGCACCGCATCCAGATTGTCCACCTGAAAGTCCAGCAAGGGCTGTCCGCGTCGGCGGCCTCTGTGCCCTGTGCTCTGTGCTCTGTGCCCTGAGTCCTGATCCCTGCCTTTTTTGGCCGATAATTTCCCCATAACCTTTAAAATAGAAATAGAGACGAAAGCCCGGCTTCCGCAGCATGCCCGTAAGCCCCTTGGTATCAATAAGGAAGCAATAACACATTTATTATCAATGAATAACAACTGTCATTTTGAGATTCGGCAGGCAATTACCACTTAAGTTACCTGTTTTCAATCAGTCTCACGTAAGCTGTTTATTATCAATCGGTTTCAGATTGCTCAGACTAAGCCCAATAGAATGAATCAGTGCCAAATCAGGTGGCAAAGTGAGGGGGAGGGGTATGGCGGACTAGCCCTCTGATCGACCGGATTCGCGACCTCAACCCGGGAAGTGGAGCCCTCTCGTCGGGCATGCCGAAAGTGGAGACGGAACTCAGCCGAATGCTATCATCGAACATGTGCCGGGCCCTACGCGGCGCAATCCCGCCAAACCCGCCAGGTCCGGAAGGAAGCAACGGTAACGGGCTAGTGCGTGCGCAGTAGGTCCCCCGGTACATAATCTCTCCCGGCCAACCCCGTAATTCCGCACTTGCCTGAACATCGATGGACATCCGTTTCGGCCCTCGGAGAGAATAGGTCTTTTGAATTCAACTTCCCCGGAGAACCTCTTTGAGCCTTGTCGTGCGTCCGCATGTTTCACGACGCGCTAAGATCAGCGCCCTAGGAACCTATGTTCCACCTCGTCTGCTCACCAATAAAGACCTCGAAGAGATGGTCGATACCTCTGACGAATGGATCTACAGTCGCGTCGGCATCCGTGAGCGCCACATCGTTGAGAAGGGTATGGCCACCAGTGACCTGGCGGTCGAAGCCGCCAGACGCTGCCTTGATGACCGCGGCATCGAGGCTTCCGAAGTCGAGGCCATCATTGTTGCCACCGTTACGCCCGACATGCTTTTCCCCGCGACCGCCTGCATCGTCCAGGACAAGCTTGGCGCGAAGGGCGCATGGGGATTCGACCTCTCCGCCGCCTGCTCCGGATTTGTCTACGCGCTTCAGATGGGAGCCAAGCTCGTCGAGAGCGGTGTGCACTCCAAGGTGCTGGTCATCGGCGCCGATACCATGTCTTCGATCATCGACTACACCGATCGCACCACCTGCGTGCTCTTTGGCGACGGTGCCGGCGCCGTTCTGGTCGAGCCAGCCGAAGAAGGTGAGATCGGCATGATCGACTTCGTTCACGAAATCGACGGCTCCGGAGGGCATGCGCTCAATATGCCGGGTGGCGGAAGCCTCCACCCCTCCACCGTAGAGACCGTGCATAACAAAATGCATTACGTTCACCAGGATGGACAGGCTGTCTACAAATTTGCCGTCCGCAAGATGGTCGAAGCGTCGGAAGAAGTCCTTACCCGCAACGGAGTCACCATCGACGAACTCGCCTGCTTCATCCCGCACCAGGCAAACAAGCGCATCATTACATCCAGTGCCGAACGGATGGGCATGCCGCTTGAGCGCGTCATTATTAACATCGACCGTTACGGCAACACCACCGCCGGCACTGTCCCCCTCGCCATGGGCACCGCGCGCGAAGAGAATCGCCTGCACAAAGGTGATCTTGTGCTGATCACCTGCGTCGGTGCCGGTTTCACCGTCGGTTCCTGCCTATTGCGCTGGGAGATCTGATTTAACTGGCCTCTCGCGCAGGCGCATTTGTAACAAGCCTGCGCTGATCATGTTTATATCTCCAGAGTCCGAAAAGCACCGCCGCCACCAATAACCCAACGAACGTCCAGAGAATCGCGTCTGACCAGCCAGCCAGGTAGCGCGACCACGCACGGATCACGCGCCGTCCGTAAGTCACGCCTAGCCATGCAATGAAGCTGTAGCGCATCGTCCGCGCAACAGCAAACGAAATAAGGAAGGGATTGCGGGGAACGCCCAGTGCTCCCGCCGATAACAGAAATGGTGTCAGCGGAACCGGTGGCGGCAAAATCGATGCCACGCTCACAGTCAACACTCCGCGCTGCTTAACCCATCGTGTAATGGGAGTCAGAAACCGCTGCGGTACATACCTCTGCAGCATGCTTTCACCACCTGTCTTGCCCGCACTCCACGTCAAATATCCGCCGATCACGCTGCCCGAGATTGCCGCAACGGCCAGTAGCCAAGGATTTCCCCGGTGTGCCGCCAGCAGCAGCACCAGCAAGTCAGTGCTCCCCGGCAAAGGCAACGGGATGATTGAGGCATCGATCAAGGAGACCGCAAAAACACCCAGGGCGCCAAGATGAATCAGCCAGTGGGGCATGAGGTGCTTATGCGCGACGTGCTGTGATGCAAGGCTCACGCACACTTGGACGCGCCAAGCTCCCGCCAAGTCGCCTCGTGCTTTCACTCAAAGAATGCGTAGTTTTGGAACTGCAGGCAACGCTCCGCACTCCACGGCATAACGGTAGAAGAGATTCAAGCCGTCGAGGCACACCTCATCGAGAAAATAGTGGATGTTATCGAACAGATAGTTCTTGATCGTTTCAGGAGGCACGGCAATTCGAGTTGACCATTCCTTGACGATTTGATCGAGATGGCTGAGGCCACCGTCGCGCGATCGTTCGAAATCCTCAACTAGTTGCCCGGAAGATACGCCCGATCGGGTCAATGCATCTTCACGCACGGCCCAGAAAGCTGAGACCCAGGCCGTATTCGTCCACGCGTGCCACTCATGCGCCAGGTCGAGATACTGAAGGCGCTCGCCTGTGCGTTGTTCACGGTTTTCACGGTCTTCAAGTGCAAGAAGGGCTGGATCGCCGATCAGCAAAGCGGCATCTGCCACCCTGAGCATCGCCTCAAGCTCGGCGGTATGTGGAAAGAACTCGGGTTTGCTTCTCCAGAGCTTGCTGAAGAGTATCCGTGTATAAGTAGCCGAGGTAATTGACGCAGTGTCCAGCGCAACCCGTTGCACTCCGTGGACTCCGTCGGGATGACGTACCACGAGAAGAATGGAGCGGACCTCATCAAGTGAGGCGATCGTGCAACGAGGAACAATTGCGGCATTTGGCAGGAAGGGATAGGCGGCGACGGGTACAAGACCTATGTCTGCCGTGCCTGCCTGCAGGTGCCGCGCGCATTCAGCAGGAGTTGAACAAATGATCGAGTAGCGGCGGGCGAGTTCACTGGCGCGGGGTTCGTGCTCAAAATCCCACATCAGTGGCGCGGGGTTCAGGAAGTCGATGGCAGAAATAACCAGCTTTTTTGAAACAGGGCTCACTCGCTAGTGTAGCAATCACTATGTCTGTCTTTCGTAACATCGTCCTCTGTGCTTTGGCTTGACTTCCTGGTGCCGCGTCGCTAACCTCCCAGAAATCTACTTCAAACCCGATTTGTATTAGACAGCACTTCCAGACCTGGCTTCATAGGCCCTTTCATGACTACTGCAATCTCGAATGCGCCCATTCCCGCCATAACTGAAGAACGTCTTGCCTGGCTTGCGTTAGCTCTCACTCCACAGCTCGGTCCACGCCGCATTCTGCGCGCTGTTGAGCGCTGCGGGTCCGCAGCAAAGGTTCTCGAACGGGGTCTTACCGACCTTGAAGCGCTGGAATTTCCTGTAGAGAGTGTGCATTTCATCGCCGACGGTCATGCGCGCTCTGTTGCCGATCAGCAACTCGATGCTCTCGCCAAAACTGGCGGCCAATTTCTCACCTACACAGATGATGCCTATCCTGAACGCCTCCGTGAGATCTTCGACCCGCCTGTTCTGCTCTGGCTGCGCGGCAACCCGCAATTACTCGCGCTCCCTTCCATCGCGGTCGTCGGCACTCGCCATCCCACTCCTTATGGAACCGGAATGGCCGAAATGCTTTCGCGCGATCTTGCTCATCGCGGCCTCCTGATAATCAGTGGGATGGCGCGCGGTGTCGACACTTCGGCGCACAAAGGCGCCCTCGCGGCCAAGCGTCCCACCATTGCCGTATGGGGGACGGGTATAGACGTTATTTACCCCAAAGAAAATAAATCGCTCTCCGAACAGATTGTCGCCAGCGGAGGCGCCATCGTTTCCGAGTTCCCTTTAGGAGTCTTTCCCGCCCCGCAAAACTTCCCAAAGCGTAATCGCATCCTGAGCGGGATGAGCATCGGAGTTCTTGTGATCGAAGCCGCGGAATACAGCGGAACCCGTGTCACTGCACGCTGCGCCATTGAACAGAACCGCGATGTTTATGCCGTCCCGGGAAATGTGACCACAAAGAATGCCTGGGGGCCTAACATGCTGATAAAGCAAGGCGCAAAGCTCACAGCCACATGGGAAGATGTATGGGAGGAACTGCCAACGCCTGTCCGTCTTCGACTCGAAAGCGAGCACCGTCTTGCATCGAAAGAGCTTCCTGCTGCATCCTTATTTACGAAAGAGCCACTTCCCGCAAGCGAAGCCGGTGTCATGTCAGTTTTGCGCCACGATGAAGCGCTTCAACTTGACGAGATCATGGAAAAGCTTGAGCCTGAACTCAGCTCCGCCGAAGTCTTTACAGCGCTCTTTGAATTGGAGCTGGCAGGTCGCATCCGGCAACTTCCTGGCAAAAATTACGTCAAGACTTTCTGAACATGTGCATGCCGGCGATCGGGGAGAATGTCTTCGTCCGCAGGGCAGCCATAAATGAAATGCGCGCCCGGCGTCAGGGAGCAGGTAGATTCGAAGTGGCAAAGCATGGTAGCTTCCAGACAAAATCGTTGCTGCTGTGCTTACCGGTTCTGCGGTCTGTTACTATCCGTTCCGGTTGCAAAGGAAAATAATGAGTAAATCTCTCGTGATCGTCGAGTCGCCTACAAAGGCTAAAACGATCAACAAATATCTCGGGAAAGACTTCACGGTCGAAGCATCGTCCGGTCACATCATGGATCTGCCGAAGAATAAAATCGGCGTGGACCTTACCGAAGGCACCTTTGAACCGGAGCTGATCGTCATTCCGGGTAAAGAAAAGGTTGTCGAAAGGCTGCGCAAACTCGCGAAGGCCGCAGACAGCGTGTATCTCGCGCCTGACCCTGACCGCGAAGGCGAGGCCATCGCCGCGCATCTGGCCGATGTCCTCAGTGGTTCTGTCAAGAAAAACGCCATCCACCGCGTTACCTTCAATGAGATCACTCCGAAGGCGGTCAAGGCTGCCTTTGCGGAGGCACGCGACGTCGATCAGCATCTCGTCGATGCGCAGCAGACGCGTCGCGTCCTCGACCGCATCGTTGGCTATCAAATCTCCCCGCTCCTCTGGGACAAGGTTCGCCGCGGCCTTTCTGCCGGACGTGTACAGACGGTTGCTCTGCGTCTTATCGTCGAGCGTGAACACGAGATCAAAGGGTTCAACCCGGTTGAGTACTGGACCATCGACGCGAGTTTGTATCCGGCGCCGAAAGGGCAGGAGTTCATGGCGCGTTTCCTCGGAGTCGATGGCGAGCGCGCCCGTGTCGACACCGTCGATGCGCCTTCACTGCCGGATCAAAGACTCACCGACGAAACCATCGCGCAGTTAAACAAGGCGGCATGGTCAGTTCGCAATGTTGAACGCAAAGAGCGCAAGCGCAACCCGGCTGCTCCCTTCACCACAAGCAAGCTTCAGCAGGATGCCTCACGTCAGCTGGGTTTCAACGTCAGACGCACTATGGGCGTGGCCCAGCGTCTTTATGAAGGCATCGAGATCGGCAGCGAAGGCGCTGTGGGTCTTATCACCTATATGCGCACCGATTCCACGCGTGTATCGCCTGAGGCCATCACCACCGTGCGTGGCTGGATCAAGCAGAAGCTTGGCGACTCCTATCTGCCCGACTCGCCGAATGCCTTCAAGTCCAAGAAGGACGCGCAGGATGCGCACGAAGCCATCCGCCCGGCTAATCCCGAGTTGCTCCCTGACGATATCCGCCAGTACCTCTCTGACGAACAGTACAAGCTCTATAAGCTCATCTGGCAACGCTTCGTCGCCTCGCAGATGATGCCTGCCGTCTATGACCAGACGACAATCGACATCGTCGCCAAGGCCGACCGGAGTTACGACTTCCGCGTTACGGGCTCTGTGCTTAAGTTCGATGGCTTCCTCAAGGTCTACGAGGAGTCAAAGGAAAAGAAGGACGAAGACGACGAGTCGCTCTCGAACAAGCTCCCAGCGCTGAATGCCGGCGACAAATTAGTTCTCAAGGAGCTGAAACCTGAGCAGCACTTTACTGAGCCGCCTCCGCGCTACAACGAGGCTTCGCTCGTCAAGGAGCTCGAAGAGCGGGGTATCGGTCGTCCGTCCACCTATGCATCCATCATCAACACCATTCAGGACCGCGAGTATGTCCAGAAGATGGGTGGCCGAAATGGTCGCTTTGTGCCTACAGAAATCGGCACTGTTGTTACCGATCTGCTGGTAAAGAACTTTCCCTATATTTTCGATACGAAATATACAGCCAAACTCGAAGAAGAGCTTGACGACATCGAAGACGGTAAAGAGAAGTGGACCGATCTGCTCAATGGCTTCTATGGATACTTCACCAAGGAACTCGCTGACGCCGGAAAGAAGATGGAAGACATAAAGCGGATGGAGAAGCCCACTGATCAGGTATGTGACGTGTGCGGATCGCCGCTGGTACTTAAGTGGGGCAAGTTCGGGTCCTTTTATGCATGCAGTGCCTACGACAAGAAGAAGCCCGGCAGCTGCACATTCACAAAGGAAAATTTCGAGAGCAAGCCCAACCTCGCGCTCTCCGGAGGGGAGGAAGAGCAGGAGGAATACTGCGAAAACTGCGGCCGCGTGATGGTCTTGAGGAATGGGCCCTGGGGTCCGTATATGGCCTGCCCTGGCTACAACGAAGATCCGCCCTGCAAGACTGTGCGCAGGCTGAATCAGAAGCAACAGCAAAAGCCTCCGCAGCCGCTTGATGAAAAGTGTCCCAAATGTGGTGAGCAACTTGTGCTGCGCAGCGGTCAGTATGGAGAGTTCGTCTCCTGCTCCGGCTATCCAAAATGCAAGTACATCAAGCAGAACACCATCGGTGTCAAGTGCCCCGTATGTCATGAGGGTGACATCGTCGAGAAGAAGGCCCGCCGCGGCAATTTCTTCTACGGCTGCTCAGAGTATCCGAAGTGCGACTTCACTGCCAACTACAAGCCGGTCGATAAGAAGTGTCCGGAGTGCGGTAGTCCCTATCTGCTTGAGAAGACTCTCAAGTCCGGCGTCTACCTGGTCTGCCCTAACAACAAGAAGCCCTCTGCAGACGAAGAAGCCACGCCCAAGAAACGTAAAAAGAAGGGTGAGCCCGAAAGTGCAGTCGCGTGCAGTTACACGAAGCGGGTGGGCGATGCCCCACCCCCTGCGGTGGTTCCGATTCCTACCGCTAAGACCCATGGGCCGGTGGTCGAGCAGCCAGTGGCTTAGGTGCGATACACTCATGCGCGGAGACCCGCATGTTCGAATCTACCCTTGCAACCACCGATGACGCTGGCCTGATCCTGAAACTCTACGAACTCCGCACCGAAGCCACCATGCGTCAGGCGCGCGCCTGGATGACCGGCCAGTTCTTTCCTCAGACCGCCGAAGAGTTCTTTGCTGTTTCAAGTGCCTCCGCTACCCAGGAAAATGCCTGGTATCGGCAGGTGTCGAGTTACTGGGAAATGGCTGCGGCCTTCGTACTGCACGGCGCACTCAACGCCGACCTGTTCGTTGATTGCAATGCCGAGCCGTTTTTCCTCTATGCCAAGTTCCTGCCGTTACTGCCGGAGATCCGGAAAAAGATGCCGGGCTTTCTCTCCAAGTTGGGCCAGGTCGTGGAGCAGTCTCCGACGGCCCAGGCCAGGGTGGCCCAGATGACTAAAAACCTGGCGGCGATGCAGGCTGCCAGGAAGTAGGAGTAATTGTTCCCACATGAAATCTGGAGACCGGTATCGGGACATGCCGGTCCCGCATCTGGTAATGTGTAATGTCTGACTACGAATGTCAGAAACGAAGGGTTTCACTCGATGGCAAAGGCAATCTGGAACGGCAAAGTTGTGGCGGAAAGCGATAAGGTTGAGACAGTTGAGGGAAATATCTATTTCCCTGACAGCTCCGTGAAGCGGGAGTATCTCCGCGCCAGCTCCACAACTTCCACGTGCCCGTGGAAGGGGCAGGCGAGATATTACAGCCTGCTGATCGACGGGCAGGAGAACCAGGATGCTGCCTGGTACTATCCCGACCCCAAGCCGGCGGCGCGCAACATCAAGGGGCACGTAGCCTTCTGGCGAGGCGTTGAGATCGAGAAGTAGGGGTATTTCCCCTCCCCCTCTTTTCTGTGTATTTTGAAACTGATTCATTCCAGGGCGCTTATCCTTCTCCATCTGTAACCGATTCATTTCATTGGAACAGTATGTAACTGATTGTTTTGGTAGGAGTTATTCGCCAAGGCCGCAGTTGTATGAGCTGCGCCTGCTCTTCCATCAGTTGTTCGAGCCGGGTTGTTGCGGTCTCCAGGATCGCCTGAGCGTGCAAGGACGGAATGAGTTTGGCACGAAGGTCACAAACGGTGTTCTGAAGCGTCTCTGCAGCGAAGTTCTTTCCACTGGCCCGGACCATAGGGCTGCTCCTTTGACAAACGCGGCAACAAGTGAGTCCGGCCGCGCGGATCGATGCTGAGGAGAGGCTTCAAATCGAGCACGAGAAACGAACAACGATACCTTGACAATCAGGTATCAAGTGGCCCAATCTTCTATACCTAGACGTAGGGGTACCAGGGTATGGCCAGAAACGACCTGCAGGGCACTCTCGATCTGCTGATCCTCAAAACGCTCGCTCAGACCCGGGCTCTTCATGGCTACGGGATAGCGCTCCACATTCAACGCGCCTCAGACGATTTGCTCCAGGTAGAGGAGGGCTCTTTGTACCCGGCTCTTCATCGCATGGAGCAATGTGGGTGGCTCAGTTCGGAGTGGGCTTTACGCGAAGGCAATAGACGCGCGAAGTTCTACAACCTGACGCCCCTCGGCAGGAAACAGCTTACCGAGGCAGAAAAGAGTTGGGAACAGCTGATGAGTGGTGTGCAGGCGATGCTGCGCTTTGCATAAGCAGGAGGTATCAATGAGTTTGCTGAAGAGGCTGTGGGCCCTGAAGAAGCGTGTGCAGATGGACCTCGAGATCGACGAGGAATTGCGTTCGCATCTCGAGATGCGAACCGCGGACAATGTGGCCGAGGGAATGACGCCGGACAATGCGCTGCGTGAAGCTCGGCTGCGCTTCGGGAATCCAGTCGCCATAAAAGAAAAAGTACATGCAGTCGATGCGGTGTTGGCGATCGAAAGCGTCTTCGCCGACATACGCTATGCGTTTCGCGGATGCCTGAAGAAACCAGGCTTCACGGCCGTGGCAATTTTGACACTGGCCCTCGGCATCGGTGCGAATACTGCCATCTTCAGCGTGGTGCACGCCGTCCTGCTCGAACCGTTGCCTTTCCACGACCCCGACCGATTGGTCCATATCTGGCACGTTCCGCCGCAATCCAGCTTTCCTGGCATGACGCGTTTCGCCGTCTCCGCCGCCAACTTTCTCGATTGGCAGAAGCAAAACCATGTCTTCACCGAGATGGCCCTTGCCAGCGGCGGCGCATACGAAATTACTGGAAAGGGAAAGCCGGAGACGCTCATCGCAAGCACCGTCACCCAGGACTTCTTTTCCATTCTCGGCGTGCAGCCCCTCTATGGCCGCGTGTTCGTCTCAGAGGAAGATCGGCCCGGCCGCAACAAGGAGATCATTCTTTCCTACAAGCTCTGGCAGTCCAGCTTTGGCTCCGATCCCAACGCCGTGGGCAGAACCATCACGCTCGACGGCGCCCCATACATCATCGTCGGCGTCATGGGGCCGAAGATGACCAAGCCCGATTTCGCGCAGGCTTGGATTCCGCTTGGCCTCACCGCAGAGGAGGCCACCGTTCGCGGTGAGCATCACTACTTCGCCATCGCCCGGCTCAAATCCGGCATCACAATCGCACAGGCACAAACGGAGATGAACGCCATCTCCCATCGTCTTGAGCAGGCCTATCCAGCCGACGACAAGGGCTGGGGCGCCACCGTCATCTCCATGCGCGACGAACTCGTCGGCGACGTGCGCCCGGCTCTGCTCATGATGCTTGGCGCCGTAGGATTTGTGCTCCTGATCGCCTGCGCGAATGTTGCCAACCTCATCTTTGCCCGCGCCTTCAGCCGCCGCAAGGAGGTCGCCATCCGTTCTGCGCTGGGCGCAGGCCGCAGAAGAATCGTGCAGCTTGTTCTGACTGAGTCGACAATCATCGCAGTCTGTGGCGGAGCTCTCGGCCTGGTCCTTGCGCACTTCGGCATCGATCTGCTGCTCAAGTTTTTCGCAGACAAGCTGCCGCGCATGGGCGAGATTGGGTTAAGCAGCACTGTCCTCTGGTTCACTCTCGGGCTGTCACTTCTCACCGGCATTCTCTCCGGACTTCTGCCTGCATTGAGCATGATCAGGGGCAACGTGAACGAATCGCTCAAGCAGGGCCTCGGCCACCTCGACACCGACACCAGCAGCAGCTTCACTCGCTCCGCACTTGTGTCTGTTGAAGTCGCGCTCTCCTTTGTGCTGCTCATCGGCGCAGGCCTCATGCTGCGCAGTCTGTGGAACCTGCAGGCGGTCAATCCCGGCTTTAATTCGCATAATGCATTAACGCTTGCCCTCAAAGTCACCCGGCATCAATTCACCACGCCTACGCAGGAATCACAGTTCCTCGATCAGGTTCTCGAGCGCGAGCGCGCTCTGCCCGGTGTTGAAGCAGCCGGAGCCGTAGACGATCTGCCGCTCGGCGGCGGCTCTAACCAGCCCGTAGCCGTCGAAGGCCGGCCTGATGTTCCCATGTCCGATCAGCCTGAGGTTTCGGTTCGCGTCATCACCCCGGGATACTTCAAAGCCATGCGCATCCCGCTGCTTGCGGGCCGCGATCTCGAGCAGAGCGACACCGCCGATTCCGCCGCTGTCGTTGTCATCAGCCAGGCCATGGCCAAGCAATTCTGGCCCAACGAGAATCCTGTCGGCCATCACCTCAAGCTCACGTTCTTCCCGGATAAGGAGCGCACCGTCGTCGGCATCGTCGGCGACGTGAAGCAGGAAGGGCTAGACAGCACGGCCGGAATCGCCACGCTGTATTGGCCCGTTGCGCAGGTCGGCAATTCGTCCACTGGCCCTTGGCGTCCGTTCGGCATGTCCATGGTCGTGCGCACGATAAATGCGCCGCAGGCCCTTGCGACTCCGGTCACCAATGCTGTTGCCGAGGTCAACAGCCAGATTTCCGTCGACAACGTGATCACCCTCGACGACTTGATCGGCAGCACGCTCACACAGCATAGCTTCAATATGCAGTTGCTTGCGATCTTTGGCTTGCTTGCACTGATTCTCTGCACCATTGGCATCTACAGCGTCCTCGCCTACTCCGTAAAGAGGCAGATGCGCGAGATCGGCCTGCGCCTCGCCTTCGGTGCTTCG
>DATAQX010000340.1:0-7236 GCA_036264455.1 Silvibacterium sp.
CCGGCCACTACGACGACCTCGCCTGTGTATAGCCGCGCGCTGACCATCTGGTCGGGCAGCACGGCACCGAGTAGCTGTTGTGTGCTACCGCCACCAGGTACTCCGGGAGACGCGTGCCGGCTTCTCCACGTAGCCGTCGAGCGGCGCCGTCATCGGCATCAACTCAGCGCGCTCCTAACCACGCATTGAGTTCGACGAACGAGCCGAAGCGCGGCTTGCCGGCGTCGCGAGCGCCTCCTCAGTGAACGACGGCTTTCCGAGGTCGAAACCGATGACGCGAACGGCAACTCTGGGTCGAGCTTGTGTGAAAACACGCTGATCACCTAAACTGGATTAACTCATTCAGCATGGGTGACCGGATGAAGCGATTCATAGAAGGTGAAGATCGCAAGCAGGTGACACTGCTTCCAGAATGCCTCGATGACTTCGTTGCTGAGGACAATCCGGTCAGGATCATCGAGGCGTTCGTTGAAGAGCTTGACCTTGCATCACTGGGCTTCGATGGAGCAATGCCGTCGACTACAGGTCGCCCGTCCTATCATCCTGCTGTGCTGTTGAAGATCTATATCTACGGCTATCTGAACCGGGTTCAGTCGAGCCGCCGGTTGGAGCGTGAATGCCAACGCAATGTTGAATTGATGTGGCTCACCGGCCGCCTGGCGCCGGACTTCAAGACCATCGCTGACTTCCGTCGTGACAACGGCACCGGCATCCGCAACGTGTGTCGCCGCTTCGTCGTCCTATGCCGTGAGTTGAAACTGTTCTCGCAGGCACTGGTTGCCATTGACGGTAGCAAGTTCAAGGCCGTCAACACTCGCGATCGCAACTTCACGGAGGGCAAGGTCGACAAGCGCCAGAAGCAGATCGAGGAGAGCATCCAGCGGTATCTGAGCGCGCTGGAGACTGCCGATCGTACGCAACCCGCTGAGCTGGAAGCAAAGACAACGCGCTGCAGGACAAGATCGCACGCTTGCGCGAGCAGATGCGAAACCTCGACCAGATCAAGGAGAAACTCAAGACGCAGCCTGACGGCCAACTCTCGATGACCGATCCCGACGCGCGTTCCATGGCGACGAGCGGCAAAGGCTCGGGCATGGTGGGTTACAACGTACAGGTGGCAGTAGACGCCAAACACCACCTCATCGTGGCTCACGAGGTCACAAACTCTGGCAGTGATCGGGCACAGCTCAGTCCCATCGCGAAGGCTGCACGCGATGCGATGGGCAAGACCAGACTGAGGGCAGTCGCCGATCGTGGCTACTACAGCGGCCCTCAGATTAAGGCGTGCGCGGATGCAGGGATTGCGGTCATGCTGCCGAAGCCCACGACATCAGGCGCGAAATATCATGGCCGGTTCGACAAGGCGGACTTCATCTACATTGCGCGGGACGACGAATATCAATGTCCCGCCGGTGAACGCGCAATCTATCGCTCAACCCGGGAGGAGCACGGTATGCAACTGCGTCGTTACTGGAGCAGTGCCTGTCCTCAGTGCCCCATGAAATCACAATGCACGCCAAGCACAGAACGCCGAATCACCCGATGGGAACATGAATCGGTGCTGGACGCAGTCCAACGCCGGCTCGACAGGACGCCGGATGCGATGACCGTGCGCAGGAGAACGGTCGAACATGTCTTTGGAACGTTCAAGCATTGGATGGGCTACACGCACTTCCTGACGCGCAGGCTGCCCAATGTAGGTACCGAGATGAGTTTGAATGTACTCGCCTACAATCTCACGCGAGTGCTGAGAATTCTGGGGTTCAAGAAGACGATGAAGGCGATGCGGCTGGTGGGCGCATGACCACCCCGTAGATCCTGAAACAAAGCCCTTAAACTCGCCTGGAAGGCATCAGAGGGATTCACCTTCTCGTCGACGCCGTGATAGCCGTAAAGGCAGTCAAACGCGCCGCTGGGGCCAAGGTCACGCGCCGCATTGAAATTCCATCGGGTTTCCACACGACCTGGACCCATTGCTGACAGTCGAGCGGTCAGAGGTGCAACGGCGGGTATCGGAGTTGAGCCGTCGCTCGATACTGCAGCTCACGGACGTCAAATAGAGCGAAACCTGCTGCCAGGTCTCAGTCTGGATTCCGCACACCGGCACGCGAAGGCCTAACTCTTTGCGACGGGTGCAGGAGGTACGGGCAGGATGATCTCAGAAGCAACCTTCCAGTCCTTCCCGACCTTTATCCAGTTGATGATCATCAGAAACGGCTTGGGAGTTCCGTCCTGCCCTGCATACGAGACCGTGATGTTCACCGGCGCGTAGGATTGCGCTACGTCCGGCGTCAAGCCGACGACCTTGAGCTTTGAGTAATCCGGTCGGAGGACGACCGGGCCGGAGGTGCCGATGTCGTGCAGCTTCCGATCGATTGCCTCGTTGCCCCAGAAGCCTGCCCAGTTCCCCTCGGAGGGAATTGCGCTTTTGGCGACGAGCAGGGCCGAGGGGGATTGCCAGAACATCTCGTGCAGAGCCTTGAAATCGTGCCGGTTGGCTAATTCCATGAGCTCGCCGAACTCTGATTTGATCGTGTTCAAGGCCTGAGCGTCCAGCGGCTCTTTGTAAGCGGCAGGAGCAGCCGCGAGAGATCCGGCGGAGACGGTCAAGGTGATGGCAGCGGCCAATAACGTCCTGTGCATGGTCAGCATTCCTTTGGGGATTCCATAGCTTCGTTGTGGTGCGGAGCAATCCTACGCGGCCTTCCTGGCGGAGTTCGCCGCGCCCCAGAGCGAGCCCGGATTAGCGTGGTCGGGGTAGAGTTCGAGCATCGCGTCGTAGAGTTGGACGACCACCTCGGGACACAAGGCCCAGCATATTCGATCGGCTGATCGGAAATCTTTAAATTCCCTACGTCCGTTTTCTGGCGTGCGCTTAACTCCTCCCACTGGGGATGCGGATTTCGCGTCATTGCGCTCGTATGTGCGCGGCGTCGAGCCATGCCCGTCACCCCTTCAACTCAAAGATGCTGTCAATCTCAACCGGGATGCCCATCGGCAACGAATGCACTCCCAGCGCGCTTCGAGCCGGCAGATTGTCTTGCCCAAACAGCGTCAGCAACAGATCACTGGCGCCATTGGCCACTTGCGGATGCTGGGTGAACGACTGTTCTGCACGCACGTAAACTGTTAGCCGGCTGCATCGCCGGACGTTGTCGAGTCCGCAGGCCTGTTCCACACAGGCCAAGATCATGAGCATCGTCAGGCGCGCCGCGTCTTGAGCCTTTTCCAGAGAAATATCGCGGGCGACCATTCCGACGATTGGCTTGCCATCCTCGAAAGGGCCGAGCCCCGATACATACAGTTGATTCCCCGAAACGGAAACCGTTCGATAGGACCCAAGTGGGTTGATGGGCGATGGCAATTTTAGGCCCGCTTGCGCGAGGCGTTCGGATACGTTCATGTTCGGGCTCAACGTAACGTGAAAAGGAAAGGGACTTGGCCTGATGAAATTAGCGCGATGCAGTGAGCTCAACCGTCCGGTACAGCGAACGACGTTCGTCGGTTGAGGCTCGATACGCTCGCGGATGCTTGTCCTGCTTACAATGCATTGACGCAATCGATCAGTTCGGTCAACGCATCACGTATCAAGAAGCGTGCGAGTCCCGTTGTTCAGGCCCTGATGTGTACGCACTACGGGAAAGTCAATCTCCGTGTTTGCAACGACGTTGGCGTAGTTCGTCAAGACGCTCAGTGCGATGTGCACGACAATCTCGACGATCTGCGCATCAGTGTAGCCGGCCTCCTTGAGGACGCGCAGATCTTCGTCGGATACGCGGCCACGTTCGTGCGCGACCTTCGCGGCGAACTGCACGGCAGGGGCAGCCTTTGGTTCATTCGAGCCGCCATTTCGATTGGCGGACATTTCCGCATCGTCAAGCTTCGCCACGTTCTTTCCTAAATAGCTGTGCGCCGACATGCAATAGTCGCAGCCGTTGATTTCGGCGACGGCGAGAGCAATACGCTCGCCGGTTTGTGCCGGAAGTGCGCCTTTTGCCAAGGCTCCGGCCAGACCGAGGTACCCCTCTAGCGCCGCGGGGCTGTTGGCTATCAGACGAAACAGATTCGGTACAACACCCAGTTTCTTGTTGACGGCCTCCAGGAAGGGCTGAGAAGCAGCGGGTGCATCTGCGATCGTGGCGGGTATCTGAAGACGGGACATATCGGTTCTGCCTTTTGAAAACAAGAGAAATTGTCGAAGACAACGGACGCGTATGCTTCTATTGGAAAGAGCATCCCGGCACAGACCATCGAAGAGCGGCCTGCAGGACGGTGCGCGGAAGCCCGGATATCGCAGCCCTCTGCCCAGAGCAACACACTCGAAGGCAAAGGCGCGGGATGACGAAGCCTCCCCTCCTTCGCTTCCCGGACCAACCGTAAGCCGCCTATTTCGCAGCGGCCTCGATCGCCTTTGCCAGACCGTCGGGATCGGTGAGGAACGGCGTATGACCGGTCGGCAGGGAGTACTCGGCTCTCACGGGGGTGGCGGCAACCATCTCGGCCTGGAACGAGGGGCTGATGACCTGGTCCATGGCTGTGTGGATATAGACCTTGTCGACCTGACCAAAGTTGGGGGAAGTCACGTGCACAGGCGTAGCCAGCGGGCCGACGGGTTCATCCAGGATCAGATCCGGGATTGCCACGCGAAGTTTGTCAGGACCCCCATTGGCAAACAGATCGGCACGTGCCGGATATTCGATGGAGGCAATGCCCTTTTCCTTATCGATCTGCAGGTGCGGGCCGATCTTGGCGTCGGCATCCTTACTGGCCATTGAAACGAGCGAGTCGCCGTCTTGCGGCAGGTAGGCAGCAACAAAGACCAAAGTCCTGATCTTCTTCGGTGCCGTTTCCGCGGCGTCGGCGATGACGATGCCGCCGAAGCTGTGACCGACCACGACGGCCGGGCGATGGGATTTGTTCAGCGCTGCGACCACGGTGTCGCGATAGAGGTCAAGGCTGACTTTGTCCGGTGTGGCTGGCGCGCCCGGACGCCCTGGCAGATCAACAGCCACCACCTTAAAGCCGTCGGTTTGAAGCCTGGATGTGACATAACCCCAGACCTGGGCGTCTTCGAAAGCGCCGTGGACCAGAACGATGGGGGGCTTTTCCGCAGCCATCGCACCGGTACCAAAGGCGAATGCTGACATGGCGAGAACAGCGAGGATGAGTTTCATCTACATTGCTTCCTTGAAGAGACATCGGCGCCGATGTCGTGAATTGAAACCTGCATTTGAAAGATCCGTGGGCATGCCTCGAACTCTCGATTCCGTTTAGGGATCCAGAACACTATTATGTTGGGTCGGAACTGAACGGCACCAGATCGACGAATTGCCCCGAGATCAGCTGACGTTACTTATGCATCGCGGCATGCGCGGTCTTTATGCCGCCTATACGACGGTGAAGCTAGCGGCTCCGCTCCAGCTTCCGATCCAGACGCATGACGCAAGCGTGGGTGCTGCAACGAGAAGTGTTATCGCAAACCGTCTGGGCTGCCTGAGCATGAGAGATCCGAACCATAGTGCGTGAGAGCCTTTCCTCCTATTCAGATACCGGAGGACCTTGGCTATCCACTCTAAAGAATGTATTCGAGACTGACCATATCTCGGCGTCTGATTTGCATGATCCATCGTACGATCGACGCACTCGGACAAGCGAGCAGATCGGCGGCGCCTGGGGACCGACGCGATGCCATTGAAAGGAAACCGCCGCAATGACAGTTTCAACTGACGAATCAAGCCAACAGTGTAAAGAGGACTCTCAAAGGAGTTCCGCACTTCGCGCGACAAAGGCCCCGGTCTGTGCGATTCGATGCGCGTCACGCGGTGGATAGCCAAACTCCTCCTTGAAGGCGCGACTGAAGGCAGCCTCCGAACCATAGCCGGCACCGTGGGCCACTTCGGTCACCTTCAGGGTCCCTCCGCGTAGCAAGTCTGCTGCGATTGTCAATCTCCAGCGTGTCAGGTAACGCAACGGTGGAAGTCCCACCACCGCCGTGAAGCGATCCGAGAACGTCGATCGCGACATCATCGCCGTCTCGGCGAGGGCCGAGACCGTCCATGCACGGTCAGGTTCCAGATGCATTGCGTTCAACGCACGGCCTACGCGTTCGTCGCTAAGTCCGGACAGCCAGCCGAGCCGATCGGCTTGCTGGCTGACCCACATCCGCAAGGTGCGGATAACGAGTAGATCAATAAGCCGCGAGATCATCAGCGATGACCCTGGGCCGGCGCTACGCGATTCCACGTCAAGGAAATGCGAGATAGAGGCCAGCCAAGGGGGCTCGCTGACTTTGTCGCATGTCAGATGAATCAGACCGGGAAGCCCGGTGAGCAAAGAGCGTAACGGCGCCCCGTCAAAATAGAAGGATCCTGCGAGAAAGGATCCTGCCACGCCGTCATCAGCCGCCCATTTGAACGTCTGAGCATCTCTGCTGGGGGTAAAGTCCACCGCCGCCTCGAAGCGTTGATGTGCTTTCCGGCCCGGCTTGCTTCGAATCGTATGTCCGTCCGCATGTGGCAAAAGAACGAAGTCGCCTGACCGCAGCGTCACGGAGGGGCCATTGCGTTGAGACACCGACAGTTCGCCGGCACGCAGATGCAAAAACGTTGCCGGCCCTGGCGGAAAAATCACTTCGGTGGAACTGCCCAGCTCGCCGTGGAAAACATGATCTCCGCGAAGGCGAATCAGCCTGAGTACCTGTGACAAGACATCGGCGTGCTCGGACGGCATGGGCTACTCCTCTGGGGCATATTCACAGGGCTGCGCCCATCAACGATGTATGCGAGGTCAAGAGACTGACGGTTACTTCAGGGCCACCATCGTACCGTCCCGCTTCCGGTATGTGGACATATCTTCGGCGGAACGAACGCCACGCGGGGCGGGTTGTCCGATCTCAGCTTGTCTTCAGCCATTCGAGCTTTTCTCACAAATGGCCGCTGCTGGCCGCGGGCGGAAACTCGCAAACATGGTCGAGAGCCGGCGACCCAAAGCGCACTATCCTCATGATGATTTAGGAACATCGGGGAGCCTTGGACCCAGCCTCGGCGGCTTTAGACTTCTCGATTAGTCGCAGGCAAGCGTGGATCGTAGCGAGAGAATAATAGAACATCCAGCTTAGCCAAATCGAAGTGTCGTAATCGGTCTTCTGGTCCTTGCGATGGTGGCGGATACCAAAATTGTTTGCGAACTGGAACAGGTCGGTTTCGTCTTTCGAGTTCAAAACCGACTTGACCTCGG
>DATAQX010000289.1:0-2155 GCA_036264455.1 Silvibacterium sp.
CGGTCTGATTGCTTTTGAATATGAGGAGACGGCTGAGGGGAAGAAGCCAGTTGGAGAGATCAAAGAAACAGGCCTGTGGTCGAAAATCCGGGTAGCCTTTGGCGGCCTGAGCCTATCCGAAGTGGCCCTCCTTTCCCGGCATTCGAAGGGAATGGCTGTCGCTCCTGTCTTCGGACGACCTAAGCAGCTGGAGCAGAAAATAGATGTCTTCGTCCTGATGCCGTTCAAGGCCGAATTGGAAAAACTCTATACCAGCCACCTAAAAAAAATGGGCGAAGAGATGGGCATCGTCATTCGTCGCGCGGACGACATCTTTTCGACAGAGCCCTTTATGGAAAAGGTCTGGGCAGGTATTTGTGCTGCAAAGCTTGTCCTCGCCGATTGCACGCAGAAGAACCCAAACGTTTTCTATGAAATCGGAATTGCCCATGCTGTAGGCAAGAGGGTGGTACTGATCACGCGGTCGGAGAAGGACATCCCGGCCGACATCAAGCATTTCGACTACATTCCCTATGTTTACGATCCAGAAGGCACCGAACAGCTGATTGAAAAACTGAGAACATTCATCGCGTCCCAGATCATGCCCCAAGCCACGCATTGAGCCGCCGATAGGATAGCAATCATACTCGCTGGCGTGGAGAGGCGCTCCCCGTTGCAAGATCTATGCGAGCTCCGAGTTCACTTACTGAAGGAGAGAGCATGTTTCTGAATAGGGTTGCGTCAATCACTCCAAAATCGCTGCGGCACAGCCGCTTTCCCAGCTGCCTTGCGGGTGCAGCATTCGCCTTTATTGCCATATCGCTCGTTTTTTGTCCTGCTGCGCGAACAGAGAAATCGAAAACTGCACGCGAGATCACGATCGACGGCTCCGTGACGATTGTAGAAAGTGCGCAGGCGTCCGGACCTGTTCGCCTGGCTACGAACGACATGCTCAGCGACCTCAATAAGGTGTTCGGGACAACGCCGAAGCTGGTGAGTAGCCTGGAGGAAGCAGGTCCCGTTTCGATCCTGATCGGGCAAGGCCCGGAGCGGCCCTTCGGCGTGAAATGTGCAATGGCGCAGGACACGGAGGCCTTTGCTTTTTCGACAGCCAACGTGCCGGGCAAGGGAAAGCCGAGGCAGGTGGTGTGTCTGACGGGCGCGGACATGCGCGGTACTATCTTTGCGATCTACGAGTTTTCGCAGTCGTATCTCGGCGTTGACCCCATGTATTTATGGACGGACAAGCAGCCGGAGAAGCGGAGTACGATCGCGCTGCCTGCGGATTTTGCGCGCGTTTATCCCAAGCCCGTATTCCGGTATCGCGGATTCTTTCCGAATGACGAAGATCTGCTTACCGGGTGGATTCCCGCAGAGAAGGGCCAGCAGACAGGCATCTCGCTGAAGACCTGGGACAACATCTATGAGACGATCCTTCGGCTGAAGGGCAACATGGTGGTGCCCGGAACATGGATCTTCCCGGATGACGCGCAGGTGCATCTGGCGACGGAGCGCGGGCTGATTATCAATCAGCATCACGCGATTCCGCTCGGTGTAAACGTGGCGCGATGGCCCAGGGATGTTCCTTACAATCTTTCGACTCACCCGGAGATTCTGGAGCGCGCGTGGACAAATGCAGTCGCGACGTATAAGCCGGATGAAGAGATTCTGTGGAGTGTCGGCCTTCGCGGTCTCTCCGACTCAAGCTATGCGACGCTGGACCCGAGTGTGCGCGACAACGATCCACTGCTCGGCGAACGCGTGAGCCAGGCAATCACAGACCAGATGAAGATCGTGCGGACGAAGTATCCGAATGCCCAGTTCATCACCGACCTATGGCAGGAAGGGTCACGGTTGATGCAGAAGAGCTACCTGAAGATTCCGCCCGAGGTGGCGCTGGTGTGGGCCGATACCGGCTATGGAGACATGCAGGATGGCGGACAGGCGGCGGCGGGTCAGGGTGCGTACTTTCATGTGGCGATGATGAACGGCGAGGCCAATCAGCTTTCCGAGATGGTGCCGGTGGTGCGCATTCAGTCGGTGCTGGGGAGATATATCAAGACTGGGGCGACGTCGTATCTGCTGGTGAATACTAGCGACATCCGGCCGGTGGCGATGACGACGCGCGCGCTGATGGAAGTGGCGTGGGGCGGAGTGCCGGAGGGCGGCGATGCGG
>DATAQX010000383.1:0-1546 GCA_036264455.1 Silvibacterium sp.
CGCGAAGTTCAGAGAAAAGTGGGCCTGAGGTCTTACCGCTTCTTGACGCGCAGGTTTCCGAACCGGTCCCGTTTAGACTCAAGGATTTTAGGCGACCTCGAATAGTCAAAATACTCGAACGCAGTGGCCAAGGGTTTCTATGATGGACATTGAGGACGAACACAACCACATGCGCGCGGCTTTTGGCCTACGTTACTGGATTGGTCAATCAGGAACTCCTGCTGCAGAATGAGTACCTGGCGGCCGAGAACCGCATTTTGAAGGCGCGTCTGCAGCCAGGCTGGCGGCTCTCCGATGGCGAGCGGGCCACACTGGCGGAAATCGGCAAGCGTTTAGGACGGAAAGGACTGCAGCAAGTAGCGCGCATCGCCAAACCCGATACCATTCTCGCCTGGTATCGCAAACTGGTGGCTGAAAAGTTCGACGGATCGAAACAGCGCCGCTCGCCCGGCCGACCGCGCACCAGTCCAGAGATCGAGGATCTGGTGGTTCGCTTGGCTCGCGAGAACTCCGGCTGGGGTTACGATCGCATTGTGGGGGCGTTGGCCAATCTGGGGCATCAGGTGTCCGACCAGACCGTGGGCAACATCCTGCGCCGGCACGGCATCGGGCCGGTGCGTCAGCGGAGCAAAACGACCACCTGGAAGGACTTCATTCGCCGGCACATGGATGTTCTCGCCGGCACGGACTTCTTCACGGTCGAAGTGTTGACCTGGCGCGGACTGGTGACCTACTATGTTCTATTTTTCATTCACCTGGAGAGCCGGCGGGTCTCCATCGCTGGAATCACGGATCATCCGGATGCAGGCTGGATGCGTCAGGTAGCTTGCAACGCGACCTTTGAGGGGATGGGACATCTGAACGGCTGTCGTTACGTTTTGCACGATCGCGATGCCAAGTTCTGCGCGGAATTCCGCGAGAGCTTGGCGGCAGGGAACGTGAAGTGTCTGCGACTTCCTCCACGCAGCCCGAACTTGAACGCTTTTGCGGAGCGCTGGGTGCGATCGGTCAAAGAGGAGTGCCTATCCCATCTGATCCTGTTCGGGGAAGCCTCGCTGAGGAAAGCGCTCACTCAGTTCCAACAGCACTATCACGAAGAACGCAACCACCAAGGCAAGAACAACGTTCTGCTCTTCCCCGCCCCTGCCCCGATTGAGCCCGCTCCGCGACGCGGCATCCGTTGTCGAGAACGCCTCGGCGGCTTACTCCGGTACTACAGCCGCGCCGCATGAATATTTTGACCAAACGGGAACGCAAGGACACGTGCCGGGCGCATGAACAGCGTACACAGGCCGGCGATGATCCGATCCGTGGCACGCAGATTGGGCGCACGTTTGCGCCCGCGATTGAGGATGAGCAGTTGATGCCGGACCAGCACGGATTCGGCGACAACGGAACGGAGTCCACCCGGCCTTCGAAAGTCGGGCCAAGGTGACGATCAGATGAACGAATACGATAGCGAAGTCGCGCATCCCGGCAATGGTACCAACACCTCAAAAACCCTTGCACTCAGGCGAATTGGCAATTCGCCAGTGACAGGTTGCGG
>DATAQX010000393.1:0-2464 GCA_036264455.1 Silvibacterium sp.
CAGCTTTGCT
This sequence comes from Silvibacterium sp., assembly GCA_036264455.1. Taxonomy (GTDB): domain Bacteria; phylum Acidobacteriota; class Terriglobia; order Terriglobales; family Acidobacteriaceae; genus Silvibacterium. The sequence goes on from DATAQX010000393.1 coordinate 11, forward strand.
TGTCCGGCTGCGGGCGATTCAGTATCCTCTTCCGAGAGGATAGCAAGCGCGCTCGCTCTTGCGTCACGCGGACGTTGAACCCTCCAGCACAAACTATCGGCTCGGCTTCTGCGAGAGCACTCTCCTCGGCAGCGTCGCCGTCCACGGTCGCCTTCGACCTGACGGCGTCGATCGTCACCTATCGGAATTCGATCGCGCAATTGCGCCGGGCGGTGGAGAGCATTGGCCGCCAGCGGTGCCGCATTCAACTGGTGCTGGTGGACAACGCCGGCGAAGAGGCGGTGGCGGCGCTGGCCGAGGAGTGCGGGGCGATTTATCTGCGCCCACCCGGAAATCTGGGTTTCGGCAAGGCGCACAACCTTGCGTACCAGCGGATCTGGCAACTCAGTCCGTATCACCTGGTGCTGAATCCGGATGTGCACTTTGAGGAGCCGGTGCTGGAGAGGCTGCTGCAGGTGATGATGGCGCAGCCGGATCTCGGTGTGATCATGCCGAAGATCCTCTATGCGGATGGAGCGACGCAGCACCTCTGCAAGCGGCTGCCGACGCCGTGGGACTTGGTGGTGCGCCGTTTTGCGCCGGGCTTTGCGCACGGAGTCTTCCGGGGCGCGATGGAGCGGTACGAGCTTCGCGACCGCGATTATGACCGGCCGATGGAGCCGCCCACCCTGTCCGGCTGCTTCCTGCTCCTCCGGAACTCGGTCATCGATCAGGTGGGGCTCTTCGATGAGCGCTTCTTCATGTATATGGAGGACGTCGATCTGGTGCGGAGGATTCTGGCAGTCTCCCGCGCGCTTTATTACCCGGCGGTCTCGATCGTCCACGAGTATCAAAAGGGCTCGTATCGCGATACCCGGCTGGCGTGGCATCACGTCCTCTCGGCGGTGAAGTATTTCTCGAAGTGGGGCTGGATCCTGGATTCGGGACGACAGCGGCTGAACCGGCGGCCCTGAAATCGCCGGCCCCGCCTATCGGCGAAGGCAAGCGGGGTCATGCTGCGCGGCCTTTTTGCCGATTAGAATAATTGCTGGAACCGCTGGCGGGCGAAATGGCCTGTCGGATTTTCGTGTGCCCGTCGTATATTCGAAGTCCCGGCTGTTACCGGAGCTTGTTCGCATGATCGAAGACGCTTGGAAACCCCGAATTTTGGTGTATTGTCTATTGTTGTCTATGCGTAAATATATGAAAAGTCGTGAGCTAGAGCGACTCGATGTCGATTTGAGCACGTAGTAAGACAGCAATCTTTGCGATCGTGAGGTTACACTGATTCCGCAGACAAATCCGATTTTTGGCCATGTTGTCAATCGGCCCCTTAGGGGAGTGCGTAACGATTCCTTTACGATACTTTGATGAGTATGTACCTTATCTACGTATGAGATAGGGCTGGCTATGAACGGGGATGGATTCCTTGACGCGGGTAGCTGCAGTTCGGCGCGACACACTCAATGGCGTTATTAGGACTTGGGTAACCCGATGTTCGATTCCCCCGCTGCATCTGAACAAGAAGATGCGGCCTCGACCTTAATGCGCCAGAGCGGGAAGGGACTCCCGCGGGGCGCCGAACAGAGGGGCAAGAAGTGTATCCAAGGATACTGAATGAGTTCATTTGAAACCTCACGTAGTCTCTCCGTTCAACCTTTATGGAATGACTTTTCACGGAAGAGCGCTGCCCCCCATCGCGAGGAACGTTTACGTGGAAGTGCTGCTGCTTCCGCAGTTGCTTACGACGAGTTTGAGGCGGCGGAGCCGAGCGTCTTTCCGAACGGGAGTGAGTGGTCGCTCTGTGGGCTACGCCGGAGCATGGACCTGACTCTAGCCTTTTTCGGTCTGCTTGTTTTCTCGCCGGTGTTTGCCGTTCTTGCCGTCGCGGTGCGACTCAGTTCGCCAGGGCCAATCATCTTCCGCCAGGAGCGGGTAGGCCGGCTGGGGCAACTGTTCACCATTTACAAGTTTCGCACCATGGAGGCCCAGCCGCAGCCAAAGGGGCTTTCTGTCACCCGGCACGGCGATCGCCGCGTTACCGCAGTGGGGCGCCTTCTTCGCCGCTACAAGTTAGACGAGCTGCCCCAACTGGTCAACGTGCTTTTCGGGGACATGAGCCTGGTAGGGCCGCGGCCGAAGCTGCCCGACCACCAGCATCGTCAGGCTCAGAGCATGCCATTCCGCCCGGGCATCACCGGCGCGGCGACCCTGGTCTTCCGCTGCGAGGAGGAGATGCTGCGGCAGGTTCCCGAAGAACAGATCGAGGCATTCTGCAAGTACAAGCTGACGCCCTACAAGACCAATCTGGACTTCGCGTACGCGGAACGCGCCACTTTCCGCAGCGACGTCGCGTTGATGTTGCGGACCGCGCAGGTGTGCATGGTGCGCAGCAAGGCGAAGCCGCCGCAGCCGAGCGCGATCCTTTAGGGCAGATTCCGCCCATCGCGATGCCGCTGCGTTCCATGCAGCGTA
>DATAQX010000417.1:0-14206 GCA_036264455.1 Silvibacterium sp.
ACGCGCTTCAGCGATTTCGTCAATCAACCGATCGGTTTTGTGTCGTCTGCGGAAGGTTTTGTTTTCCTGTCCGCCTTGCTGATCGGCCGCATTTATATTCGGGAGCTGATCCAGGATAAGGCGGGTGTCCAGCTCAAGCTATGGAAACGGTCGCTGAAGATCTACGGCTACCACCTGCTGATGCTGACCTTTGCCTTCACCATCGCGGCTGCGTTCGCAGTCCATACACATCGGGCTGCACTTACCAATCTTCTTAACTTCTATCTCGCGCATCCCTTCGTAGCTGTCATCGGTTCCGTCCTGCTGCTCTACTGCCCACCGCTTCTCGACATCCTGCCGATGTACGTGACTTTTCTCTTCTTCACGCCTCTGGTCCTGTCGGCATCGGTCCGGTTTGGATGGAGGAAGATTCTTGCGGTCAGCGGGCTGGTGTGGCTGTTAGCTCAGTTCGGCCTACGCGATCTTGTGCACAATCTGATCGTGGGCGTCACGCATTTGCCTATCCCGCTGCAGGAAACAGGCGCCTTCAACCTTTTTGCCTGGCAGGCAGTGTGGGTTGCGGGACTATGGCTTGGCGCAAAGTCAGCGACGGATGCGGTGCCGCTGAAAAAGGTTCCGGCCTGGGCGGTTGCGGCCTCTTGCGCTATCTGTCTCTTCTTTATCGGAATCCGTCATGGGTGGCTTGGGCCGCACTTGACTCAACAGGCTCTGGGCATTCAGTTGGACAAGTGGCAGATCGGCCCGCTTCGCGTGGTCAACCTGATTACCTTCACGATTGTGGGCTACTGGCTGCGAAAATATGTGGTGAAAGTGGTCGAGCGTGAACCGTTCCTGACGTTAGGCAAAGCCTCGCTTGAGGTCTTTTGTGCGCACCTGTTCTTCGTATTTGTCGGGCTGGCGCTGCTGTATGGAGAGGTTGAGCAACTGCGTGGACTTGCCGCTATCGCGCTGCTGGCGGTCACCTTTCTTGCGCTGATCCTCGTAGCTGCAAATGAAGTGCGGAAGCGGCACGCGGATCGCGAGCAAATTCATGAAGAAGAAAACATTCACGCGGAAGACCATGGAGGAGCCTTGCCTCCATCAGCCAAAGGCCAGCCGTTGTCGTGCGCTGAACAACGCTCATAAAAGCTAGACAGCGATCGTAAATGTATCTTCGCTTCGCGTGACTGAGCGGTAGAGGGTGTCCCGCTCTACGGGCACGCGCCCTGCGGCAGTGATGAGCCGCATCAGCTCCTGGCGATGCATGCCCTGCGGTGTGGTTGCGCCAGCATCGTGGTAGATCTTCTCTTCAATCACTGTGCCGTCAATGTCGTCGGCACCGAAGCGCAATGCAATCTGTGCGATCTTGGCCGTCATCATCTGCCAGTAGGCCTTGATGTGGGGAAAGTTGTCGAGCAGCAGGCGGCTTACGGCAATCTGTTTGATGTCCGTAAGGCCCGTCGTGCGCGGCAGGTGTGCTAGGGGCGTATTGTCGGGGTGAAAGGCCAGCGGAATAAAGGTCTGGAAGCCGTGCGTATCATCCTGCAAGGCACGCAGCTTGAGTAGGTGATCGACGCGGTCTTCGTCGTTTTCGATGTGACCATAGAGCATGGTTGCATTCGATTTGAGGCCGGCCTGGTGGACCATACGTGCCGTCTCCAGCCATTCATCGCCATCGATCTTGTGATCGCAGATAATATGCCGCACGCGGTCTGCGAATATTTCTGCACCGCCGCCGGGCATGGAGTCGACTCCAGCTTCCTTGAAGCGCTCCAGCGTCTGAGGAATCGTCAGTTTAGAGCGGCGGGCGAGGAACGCAACCTCGACCATGGTGAAAGCCTTGATGTGTACCCTGGGAAAGCGCTTCTTCAGGCCGCTGATAAGGTCGAGAAAATATTCGAGCGGCAGGTCCGGGTGCAATCCTCCGACAATGTGGAACTCAGTGACCGCTTCGCTGTAACCGGAAGCCGCGGTCTCCCATGCCTGCTCGAGCGCCATAGTGTACGCGCCGTCGCCGCCTTTTCTGCGCCCGAAGGCACACAAACGGCACGCGGCCACGCAAACATTTGTCGGATTGATGTGGCGGTTCACGTTGAAGTACGCGACATCACCGTGGAGTTTTTCGCGAACCGAGTTGGCCAACCAGCCGACCGCCAAAATATCGAAAGAGCCGTATAAGGCGAGCCCGTCTTCAAAATCGAGCCGTTCACCGGCGAGCACCTTGGCGGCAATTGGGTTAAGCCGAGTGTCGTCGGTCTGAAATGGACGCTGTGCCTGAGTGCTGGTCAGTACGGTCATCACTTTCTATGATAGTCCATAAGCCGGAGGTGACGGCTTATCCACGGCAGCGGTGCCCTATCCGGCCGAAATGCACTTTGCGGCTGCGCGCATATCCTGTCACTGATACCATTCGTCAAGAAGATAATTGACATTTTTGCTTCGCACCCAGGACTTCTATTGCCTCATCGCATGAAATCTCTCGCCCGGTTTGTGCTCTGTGTTCTTGCATTGCCTCTTGCCTATGCCTCGCAAAGCAGTGAGCCACAGAAGCCCGCGGTTTTTCCCGCGATCACGTCGTATAGCCTGGACAAAGCCAAAGTGAATCTGCCGGCTGATCTGGCAGGTCAGGCCAATCTGCTGCTTATCTCCTTTGAGCCCGAACAGCAGAAGGAAATCGACACGTGGCTGCCGGTTGCGGAGGCTCTGCAGCACACTAACTTCAGCTTCCGCTGGTATCGACTGCCGGTCTCCGACCGGGAAAATTTTATCTTCCGCTGGTGGGGCAACTCTTCAATGCGCAGCGATGAAACCGATCCTGAAACCTGGCCCTGGATCGTGCCTCTCTACGTGAACAAGGACGAATTCAAAAACGCGCTTCAGATTCAAAACGAACGCGAAATCGTAGCGCTGCTTGTCGACAAGCAGGGGCATGTTCTGTGGCGATCTTCAGGGCCGCTCACCCCGATCAGCCGTGCGTCGCTTACAGCGGCGCTGGCGTCTGCGACGGGACCACATTAGAAGCCTGCGAACCTTAACCGCCGGGGCTGCCGGTCCCTTACTTTTAGTCCCTTACTTTCAGGTCAGGCGCTTCTCCATGGTCAAAGCATCGAGAGTGCCCAGGTAGAAGCCACGGATGTGCCCGGTCTTGGCGAATCCCAGCCGCAGATAGAAAGCCTGAGCATCGACATTGTCGATTGCCACCTCCAGCCTCACTGTAGCCGCCTCGATCGCGCGCAGTCCGTCCAGGAGCGCCTCCATCAGGATGCGTCCCAAGCCCTGCCTTCGCGACGCTGAAGCTACGTCGATGGTGATGAGATGACCGATGCGCGTGCCTTCTTCGAGATAGGACTCAACGATGGCAAAGCCCAGGATGTGCTTTGTTGAATCTTCGGCCAGAACAGAAATCGAGCGTGGATGGCTGAGGTAATAGCGCAGGTCTGCCCGAGAATAGGCGATGCCGGGACGAAAACACTCACGATCGAGCACGAAAAGAGCGTCGAGGTCTTCACGTTCGACGCCCCGCAGATGAATCACTGACGCTATCGCTGCGCCTGAGCCATGCCTGCCGCAGCCGCGTCGGACTCTTTCGGCTCGACCACGACGCCATCATAAAGAGAGGCGCCGATCAGATGCCCCCCCATCGAATGCACCATGCGCACGTTCCAGCCTGCGTCCCACCACTTCCAGTTCCTGGCGTCCGGGTCAATCGCGAACACCATAGTGGAATTGCTGGAGGTCACCACAACGCGCTTCAACACCGCGTCGTAGTCAACATTGTTGATATCCATGATCGGCAGGTTATCCATGGCATGCCATGTTTGCCCGCGGTCGTCGCTGAAGAATGCGCCCTCGCGTCCGCCCACCCATAGGGTTCCATTGGGTGCAGTAGTCAATGCACGCACGGAGGTGAGTTTGTCGGGCAATGCAATCTGGGTCCACGTCACTCCACTGTCTTCTGAAAGCCTAAGATCCTCTCGCCGCGCGGCAAACACAGTCGCACCATGAGCATCGACAAAACGATACTTCGACTCGGTAAGGACAGGCCCGGTCCATGTGGCGCCCTGCGTCACACTGCGATAAACACCATCTGCGGTTGCGGCAAACCATACAGGACCGTTCACTGACAGATCGTTCACCTGCACATCGATCGTTACAGGCTTCGACGGTCCAGTGATCGTCTTGCTGATCTTCTTTCCCTTCTTAAGTACGGAGACTGTCTTCGACTCAAGATTGACCACCGTACCATCCTGCCGCCAGAGCGAACCGTCCCAGCGAAAGATTCCGTGGCTGGTTCCGGCGAAGATGGAGCCGTCATCGGCCTGAGCTAAACTGAAGATATCGCGGCCGTCCAGGCCACCGCTGCGTTGCAGCCATGTCTTTCCGCCATCTTCGGTCACAAAGACACCACCGTAACTTTTATCGTTCACTACACCTGCATACAAAGTCTGATCATGCGTGGCATCGGGTAAAAGCGCCGTCACCTGCCGCTGAGAAAATCCGGAATTCGTCGCATGAAATGTGGCCGAAGCGTCCTGACTGGTCAGCACTCCGCTGCGGTCGGTGGCAAGCATAACATGCTGGGTATTCTTCGGATCGACGTAGACATCATTGATAATGACGTCCGGCCCGGTCGTGCGCACCCAGTTTGTACCGCCGTCCATCGTCTTGTAGAGGCCCTCGGTTGTACCCGCATAAACTACCTGGCGGTTCACGGGGTCCTGCATCAGCACCCGTGTGCGCCGCGCAGTCGTGGGAATGCCCTGGATCTTGCGAAATATCTCTCCGCCGTTCTCACTCCGGTAGATCCCGGAGCAAGCACTGGCGTACACCACGGTGGGACGGGTGGGATCGATGATTATCGAGAAAACATCAGAGTCATCGATCAATCCTTGCTTGATATTGTGCCAGGTGACACCGCCATCCGTTGTTTTCCAGGGAAGGTGCCACGTTCCGGCATAGATCGTTTTCGTATCGGTCGGGTCGATGGCCACCGACTCCACCTTATGAATCTCGCCACTGCCCACTGGGCTGATCTGGGTCCAGTGCAGGCCGGAATCCTCGCTGCGGTAGACTCCGCTGATCGCGCCCGCCACCAGGATCTTAGGATTCGATGGAGCCTGCGATAACGCGCGCACGGACTTGCCATCCATGTCACTGGAAGACGTCCAGGTGGTTCCGCCGTCGTGACTGATATAGACCCCGCCATCACTACGATCCAGTTGCCACACGCCGGCATAAATTGTCTTTGGATCGGAAGAGTCGATAACCATATTATCGACGATCAGATCGTCAACCTTCCCCAGCCGCACCAGCCGTTTCCACGTGGCGCCACCATCGGTCGACTGATAGATCCAACTATTCGTCGTACCCATGTATATGTGCGCTGGATCTGCCGGGTCATAAGCAAAGCTGCGCGCATCGCCACCCTCCGGACCTACTGAGACCCATTGGACTGCAGCTGCCCGGGCCGGGTTCGAATGGATGAAGGTGAGAGTCGCAATACCAAGGAAAAACAGTCGCAAAATTGTTCGGTTCATATTTCTTTCGTATACACCCGCTCCCTGCATGATACGGGGGAACATGCCGTCCTTATGGTAACGCTGTGGATACTCCCCCGGCCACTCGAAACTTCGCGATGCTCACTCGCCATTGCGCGAAGAAAGTAAAAAGGCTGGCCGGATGTCCGGCCAGCCTTTTTGGCTGGAGTGCGTTTATCTGAGCCCTACTGCGGGGTTGCGGCCGCAGGGGGAGCGCTAGCTTCCGGGGCCTCCGCTTTGTGCGCGCGGTGGCGGCGGCGACCCGGAAGAGCCTTCCTGGTCTGAGCAGTAACCGCTGACTCATCGACAGCGGTTGCGCCCGGGTTGTCATGGTCGAAGTTGGCGCCCGCAGGCACGAGGTAATTATCCACCTCGTCAGTTCCTGAGGTACCCGTCCGTACCGAGATGCGGCTGGCGTCGATGCCCTTCTCCGTAACCAGGTAGGCCTTGGTGTTGACCGCACGTTGAGCACCCAGCATGGGATCAGAGGTAGAGGAAGAATTGCCCACGACCACCAGGCTTGCATCGGAGTGCTGCTGCGCATTGAGCGCAACATCATCCAGGCAGGCCTTCGCGTCATTGTCTACGCGAGCTGGACGCCGCTTGTCGCGACCGAAGGTAATCGAGCACAGCTTTTGTACCGACGGAGGCGGTGGCGGGGGAACGTTGACCGTTACTGCCGCCGTGCATGAAGCCGTTTGACCCTTGTCGTCGGTCACGGTGCCGGTTACGGTGATCGTGCCAGCCGGCGCACCTGTCGTGGACAGGGTAGCCGTCGAACCCGTGCCGCTAATCGTGCCGGAGGACGTCGTAAAGCTGTAGGTCAGCGGGCGATTTTGCGGGCTTACACCCTGCGCTGTGATGGTCGAGCTATCACCCGGATTCACAGAGGAAGGATTCGCTACGCAGCTCACTGTCGGCGGTTCGAAAGGCTTGACGGTGAATTGCGTTGTGCAGTCAGCCGACTGGCCGGGCCGCGTACCGGTGGTTACATGACCCGTAACCGTGAATGTGCCAGGCTGCAGGCTAGCCGTGTCTATCGTGGCAGTGTTACTTGTGCTGCTTATCGTTACTCCCTGACCGCTCCAGCTATAAGTGGGCGTCCTTCTGGGGTCCAGGTTGGAAGCCGTGCCTGTAATAGTGACCGGCTCACCCGGAAATACCGCACTCGGGCTAGCCGAGCAGGCGTATTGAACAGGTGGAGGAGGAACAATGTTGCCGAACTTCCAAACCAGGCCGGTGCCCAGGCGCACGGAGTTAGGATTGGCCCGGCCTCCCGTAATCGGTTGGGGACCATAGTTCACATGGAAATATTCGTAATCAGCCTGGAAGAGCCGCAGCCCCACATGGTGATTCAGGAAAGGCAAGTCATAATCAAGACCGCCTCCAGCCGTCAGCGCCGGGCCAATCGCGGGGCCAAGCGGTGAAGTAAACGGCGGATTGTCCGGGCCCTCTAACCGAACTGCGCCGGCAAGTCCATGAACGAAGGGAACCATACCTGCAACTGGAAAGCGGAAAATGATGCCGCCCTGGTAGGTGTAGGCGCCAGAATTATTCGTTCCTGTTTGAGGGTGGAAGCCAAATTCAACCTGTCCGCCTACATGCCTGTTGAAGTAGTAGGCCACGCTGGTCATGGCGCCAACATCGATAGCGTCAAAATGGCCGGTAAAGATTGTTCCATCCGGCAACGTGGTGTCTACGCTACCTTTTGGAGCCAGATAGGAGTAGCCCGTGAACCAATCCCACCTGGAAATAGGAGCCTCTATTGGAGCATTCGTCGGCGCCGGGGAAGGACTTTGCCCATACACGCTTGATGCGCCAAATCCTATGGCGCATCCCACTAACAGAATTCCGCTCAATCTACTGCAGAAACGAGATATCATGCGTCTATCCTCCGCAACCATTTTGGAAGTCACACAAAAGAACTTGAGGCTTATGGAAAAATAAGCCAGGAAAAAGTCAATAAATTTTTGCCGACCGAAAACCGTACAGAATATCGCGGTATCCAACTTACCATACTTTGCAAACTTTAGAGCATAATTTTCTCAATGAGTTGCCTGAACAAACATGAAAAAAAAGCGCATCTAATTTGTCAACACTCCGCTGCAAAGGGCACTCGAGTCAAGAGCAATCGGGGATCTTCCGAAAAAGGCATAACAAGTCATCTTTTAGGCGACCCGTGACAGGCGGGGATAACTTAATGAAAAGAATGCAATTACTGCAAGTTAAATACGCGCCTTAAGCTACCACGCTCGTGCTGAATCTTTTCCTGCAATAGCGTAATCGCGTACAACAACTGTTCCGGACGGGGAGGGCAACCCGGTACATATATATCAACGGGGATAACCTGATTCACCCCCTGAACTAACGCATAATTATTGAAAACTCCACCGGAAGTCGCACAGGCACCCATTGAAATCACCCATTTAGGTTCGGGCATCTGGTCATAGAGCCGGCGAATAACTGGGGCCATCTTTTGCGACACACGGCCTGCAATGATCATTAAATCCGACTGCCGAGGCGAAGGACGGAAAACCTCTGCGCCAAAACGCGCCACGTCGAAGCGCGATGCTCCCATAGACATCATTTCAATCGCACAGCAGGCCAGTCCGAAGGTCATCGGCCACACCGAACTCTTGCGTATCCAATTGATCGCGGCATCTAGCGAAGTGAGGAAGATGCCCTCCGGCTGCTCGTAGCCGTAGCTCACTTCCTGCAGTTTTTCGCGGTTCTTCGCACTGCTTTCAAGCGCGCCGAACAGATACCGATCCCGCATCGCGTCACTCATATGTTCAATATACCGCTATACCGCGTCTCCTCTCTCTTCAACCTGGGAAATAATCGCGGCTACAGCCAGACAAGGGATCTTACAAATACCAAAAGGGCGGTATATCTTCAGTCTCATTGAGGCCTCATTGCGGCGGCTGCGCTGACTATTTCAAAAAAAGAATTGTATGACTATGCTCCGCGGAATTTGACTATCAAAACTGCCTGGTGCGGATTAAAGAATGACCAGAGCGGGCAACGCAACTTGTTCTGCAAAGAGCTCTGCTCCGCTAGTCCGTCGCCGGCGATCCCGCTATACGCAGGCGACCTGGGCTCACCGAACAGCGGCCCTGACACGCAATTCCCTGTTTGCCAATTGCGAAAAATATGTAAAAGTATTTCAACCCCTTGTACGAGTTTCGATGCCGGGTCATGCCAATCCTGGGATATATAAACAGCGCGTCCTCAGGAGGTCCATTTCATTTCCGGCCCTTTTGGAGAAATGCCGAGGATCACCGGCTCGCCGCAATGTTTCGCAACCTGTCGTTCGGAGTCTTATGCGCCGTTATATTCTGAGTTTCCTGCTGGTAGTGACGTTGTGTAGTTGCGGTCCTGCCCTCTTTGCACAGACAGGCTCGTCCCCGTCTAATCCAATCTCAAATGCGGACAATGCCTGGATGCTGACCAGCGCCGCGCTGGTTTTGATGATGACCGGCCCGGGGCTGGCGCTCTTCTATGGCGGCCTGGTGCGCAAGAAAAATGTTCTGTCCACCATGATGCAGAGCTTCGCCATGATGGCCATCATCACCCTGCTCTGGGCTCTGCTGAACTACAGCCTGGCATTCGGATCGGGCACCAGCTTCATTGGGGGGCTGCACAACGTCTTTCTTCGCGGAGTCGGCCTGACGCCCGACCCGGATTACGCCGCGACGATTCCGGCACAGACCTTCATGATTTACCAGCTCATGTTCGCCATCATCACTCCGGCGCTGGTTACGGGAGCTTTCGCTGAACGCATGAAATTCAGCGCCATGGCCGCGTTCCTCGTCCTCTGGTCGATCGTCGTCTACTCACCCATGGCTCACATGGTGTGGGGAAAGGGCGGACTGCTCAACGCCTCACTCGGCGGCCGCTTTCCCTGCCTCGACTTTGCCGGCGGCACCGTTGTCCACGTCACCTCAGGGGTCTCGGCGCTGGTCTGTGCGATCTACCTGGGTAAACGCATCGGCTATCCCAAAGAGCCTACGCCGCCGCACTCGGTCGTGCTCAGCTTCATTGGAGCGTGCCTGCTCTGGGTCGGCTGGTTCGGCTTCAACGCGGGAAGCGCGCTCGCCTCAGGAACGCTCGCGACCAGCGCGTTTGTGAATACCCACTTTGCAGCGGCCGCTGCGGCTCTGAGCTGGGCACTCGCCGAATGGATTCGCAATGGCAAGCCCAGCGCTTTGGGAGCGATATCGGGCTCGGTCGCGGGTCTGGTCGCGATTACGCCCGCTTCCGGCTTTGTCCAACCCATGTCGGCGATCGTCATCGGACTCGTTGCAGGCATCTTCTGCTATTTCATGGTCATCACGGTGAAGTCCTGGTTCGGCTATGATGACTCCCTCGATGCTTTCGGCGTTCACGGGGCAGGGGGAACGATCGGCGCAATCCTCACTGGCTTTTTTGCTTCGAGCCTCATCAACCCTATCTTCAAAGACGCCAAGACCGGAGCTGTGCTTCCGTCCGGCGCTATTGAGGGCAACTGGCACCAGGTTTTCAACCAGTTCATCGGCGTCGTTGTCGCATGGGCCATTTCCGTTGTTGGAACACTTATCCTGCTTAAGGTTGTCGATCTCACGATTGGCTTGCGTGTGAGCCCTGAAGACGAAATCAACGGCCTGGATCTCACCCAGCACGGCGAAGAGGGTTATGATTATGCCTCCTGATCCATGCAAACCTGATATCTTTCATCCCTGGGACTGAACCTATGCAAAAGATTGAAGCGGTGATTCAACCGTCGAAGCTGGATGCGGTCAAAGATGCTCTCGTCGAGATCGGTATCGAGGGCATGACCATACTGGAAGCACGCGGTCACGGCCGCCAAAAAGGCCACACGGAGTTTTATCGTGGACGCGAATACACGGTCGATCTTCTTCCGAAAATAAAACTGGAGATGGTCATCGCTGACGAACTTGTCGAAAAAGCCGTGCAGGCCATTTCATCTTCGGCGCGCACTGGAAAAATTGGGGATGGCAAAATTTTTATCTCCAAAATCGACGACGCCATCCGTATCCGTAACGACGAACGCGGCCCTTCTGCACTTTGAGAACCGTAATCAGGTCCCTATTCAGGGCTTGAATTACTTGAACAGTTCCTTGGCGCTGTAGAAGGTTCGAATCAAACGACCCATCGCCGATTCATTGTCGACGATTCCAGTACGAGTCTATCTGGAGAATTTGTAATCTCGAATGACTGTCGACTCGCAATATCTTCCGCGGCTGCGAGATCTGTACCAACAGGAAAGCGCCGACTTGCGCCAGACTTTCGAGCGCACCGGAGACGGCGCTGCCGCCATTCGCCGCCGGGCATCGATTGTCGACAACCTCGTCCGTCAGGTCTGGACCAGCATCGCCGACCGCCCTGACCGCGTAGAGATTTCTCTTGTCGCCACCGGCGGCTTCGGACGCAAAGAACTCTTTCCCTATTCTGACGTGGACGTGCTCTATCTTTGCGCCAACGACGGTGTCGAACACGACCATCACGACACCATGCGCAGCGCTACCCAGGCCATGTGGGATATCGGCCTACGTGCTAGTCCTGCTACGCGCACGCTGAAGGAATGCGACCGCGTTGATCCCGACAACCTGGAATTCACCGTCTCCCTCCTCGACCGCCGCTTTCTGACAGGTGACTCGGCACTTTACAAGCGTCTCGAAGGGGAGCTACTCCCTGCTCTTGCCTTGCGCGACTGGGATATCATCGTGCAAAACCTTTCCGAGATTGCCCGCACCCGCCATGCCAAATACGGCAACACCATCTTTCATCTTGAACCCAATATTAAGGAGTGTCCTGGCGGCCTGCGCGACTACCACCTGGCACAGTGGCTTTCCCTACTCATCTCGCTGAAGACGGAAAAGGCGTGGCCAAAGGCTACGGGCAACGCCTTCTATGCGACGCATAACGAACGCGAATCGGCCTTCGACTTCCTCGCAGCTGCCCGCTGTTTTCTGCATTACCGCAACCGCCGCGACGACAATATCCTCGACTGGCATGCCCAGGATGAAGCCGCAGCGCAGAGCATTGGTCTTGAAACCCTCGGCTCGGCCGATCCTGCGTACTGGATGCGGACCTACTATCGTCATGCGCGCACTATTTATCGCCGGGCGTCGTTGCTCATCGATGACCTGCCACCTGCCCGCCGCTCTTTCTATAAGCAATTTCGCCGCAAACGCACCCCTATTGCCGGTACTGATTTTTTTCTCGAACAAGGCCGCCTCGACCTCGATGAATCGGCTACCGACATTGATGGCGACGCCATTCTGCGCATCTTCGGCAGTATTTCCCTGCACGGTTACAAATTAAGCCAGAACGCGGAGGACCGCATCGCGGAAAGCCTTCCGGTGCTCGCCGTGCAGATGCCGGAAGGCCCGTTCCTATGGAATTGCCTGCGCGAAGTCCTGCTGGGGCCCTATGCAGCCCATGCCTTGCGGACCATGCATGCGCTCGGCATTCTCGAATTACTCATTCCAGAGTTCCACGGCATCGACTCGCTGGTGATCCGCGACTCCTACCACCGTTATACGGTCGATGAACATACATTCCTCGTCATCGACAACGTTCATATGCTGCGGCAACCGCACCACGACTGGGAAAAACGCCTGGCGACATTGCTACCTGAAATCGATCGTCTCGATCTCTTCTTCCTCGCCATGCTCCTGCACGATACCGGAAAGGCGCGGCGTGCCGGCAACCACGCCAATCAAAGCGTCGAGCTGGCCGAAAGCGTCTTTGCCCGCCTTGAATTCGATCCTGAAGAGCGTGAAATCGTACGCCGCATCATCCGGAATCACCTGGAGATGTCGCTCGCAATGCGCCGCGATATTTTTGCTGCGGAGACCATCCGCGCATTCGCAGAAAAAATCGGTACGCAATCGCTGCTCAAGATGCTCACCCTGATGACTTATGCCGATATCAAATCGGTTGCGCCCGATGCCCTGACGCCGTGGAAGGCTGAAAATTTATGGCAGCTCTACATGGGCGCGTCGAATTTTCTCGATCGCAGTGTCGATGAGGTTCGCTACCACGTCGACTCCGATCCAACTCTTCTGAATCGCATCGTCGCGCTTGTTCCCGATCACACTCAGGAGCTGCGAACTTTCCTTGAAGGTCTGCCTCAACGCTATCTGCAAACTCGCACACCCGAGCAGATACGCGGCCACTTTCAGATGGCGCTCGATCTGCCGCGAGAGCCTGTCCAGATTTCCTTTCGCACTGTGCGCCAGTTGAACGAGATCACCCTCATCACCGCTGATCGCCCGCTACTCTTCGCCGATATGGCCGGCGTCCTCTCTTCCTGGGGGATGAACATTGTCAAGGCCGACGCCTTCTCAAACGCTGCCGGCATCATCGTCGATACATTTCAATTTACTGACCCCTTCCAGACCCTGGCCCTCAACCCCACTGAAATCGACCGTTTTCTCCAGAGCGTCCGTGACGTGGTTGCGCAGCGCGTCCCGCTCGAAAAACTTCTGGGCTCGCGCAGCCGTTCCGGCCGGCGTGGCCAGACCAAGGTTTCCGTCGAAACGCGCATCGAGTTCGATAACGAGTCCTCAACACACAGCACGCTCCTGCAGGTGGTCGCACAGGATACAACGGGCCTGCTGCGCGAAATCGCCAAAAGCTTCGCCGAGTGCGGCTGCAATATCGAGGTCGCCCTCATCGATACCGAAGGCGAGATGGCTATCGACGTCTTCTACCTTACCTCTGCCGACAAAAAACTGGACGAAGCTGCGCAGCGCTTGCTGACAGCCGCGCTGACGGAATCCCTCGAGCAGCTCCGCCAATAGCGAAAGCCTTCTGCCTTGCTTCATTGAAGCAAGCAGCCGTCTTACTTCAAATAGGCTCGTACAAGATCGATCAAATCCTCCGCCAGCTCTGTCGGCGGCGTCTCGCTCTTCTCTGTTGCCAGCATATGGTGGCGGATGTGGTCTTCAAGCACCTCCGCCATCAAACTGTTGATGCCACCGCGCACGTTCGCCAGCAGCATCAATACATCGGCACAGTCATCCCTGGTTGAAAGCGAACGCTCTATTGCGTCTACCTGACCGCGGATTCTACGGATGCGCGCCACCAGCTTTTGTTTATCTCTATCTGTGTGTGTCATGTTTTTTTTCTTGCTTATATCCTAAGGGGATATGATACAAAGTACAGGGCGACCCGTAAAGCCCTGCCCTGCGGGCCAGTCGCGGGAGTGCATGGCAATAGTAAGTGCTTTATTCCCGCGAGGATACTTAGCCGCTGTAACAACACTGCAATCTTGAGGAACGATCATCGTTCTTTATATTCACTGGCCTTGAGCGCCGATTCGCCGGCGCACCCCGTGGAGGAAGCCGTGCGCTTTTTTTTCGCAATCGCCTGCCTGCTACTGTGCCTGCATTCCGCCGGCGCACAGTCGCCCACGGCGTTGCCGGAAGCACCCGGCCCCGAAGATGCGGCGGTGCGTTTTTCCTATGACTTCAAACCATACAAGCTGACAGCTTTTCAAAGCGAAGGATGGAATTCAAGCGAACAAAACGCTCCTGACGAGGCTAACGACGTAACGGTTTTTCCCCACCCCGACAATACCCGGTACTATCTCGGCGGGCAGGCGAATATTATCTTTCAGGCGCACCCGCCGTTTCATTCGCCCTATCAGGGACCAAATAGCTTTAACGGCGCAGGCGAGT
>DATAQX010000422.1:0-6116 GCA_036264455.1 Silvibacterium sp.
AGAGTTGGATCGGTGGTGCCGTCGGCCTCGGCAAGCTTCACATTCGCGTCAGCCAGGCGGATAGACTGCAACGCGGCCTGATAATCAGGCCTGGCCGTCAATGCTTCCTGCTCTATCTGCGCCAGTGTGGCCGTGAGTGCCGGAGGGTCGAGGGTGCCTGTGATGTCAAAGGTATCGGTTGGCTTGGTAATGCCCAGCAGCATCTGAAGCTGGTAACTTGCCTGAACCAGATTGAGCTTCGCGCTGTCGTAATCGGATTCGAATTCGGCAAGTTGCAGGTCGATGCGCTCAAAATCCGTTTCGCTGATGTCGCCGGCATCTCGCCGCGCCTTGCTCAGTTCGACCGTCTTGCGATAACTATCCAGATTGTCATTAGCGATCTGCAGTCCAGCTTTGCCCGCAAGCATGTTAGTAAAGGCCTGCTTCACCTGCAGGATCGTCTGCCGTTCGGTGTCCTTATACTGGCTCTGCGTCACATCGGTTGTGGCATGTGCGATGTCGAGACGCCAGCGCCGCTTTTGACCGCGTTCAAAGAGTCGGGAAAAATTCCCCGCGTATGAGTACGGGCTGCTGGGATTGTTGGCGGGGAGCGTAATATCGCTGCCCGAGAGCGTAAAGCTCGGGTTCTGCCGCAAACCGGCGGTAATCTCGCTGGCCTTCGTCGCGGTTACATGCTGTTGGCCCGCAAGCAGGTTCGGATTTTTTGCGCGGGCCATATCAAGGGCCTGCTGCAGCGTCAGCGGTGCTGAAGCCGCCTGTCCCAGGGCCGCCGCCGCACACACAAAAATGAGCGGAAAGCCTGAGATTCTAAGTCGAGTACGTTTCATAGCACCACTTTCAAAGTAGCGGCTGGGTAATCAGGAACAGATGAAGAAATGAAAAATGAGAGGAAAGGCTAAGCGAGGGGCGGTGGGCGATTCCCGACAATGCTTAGGTAGCCCTCACTCGAAGTTACGATTTCTATGGCTGGCGAGAGATGAGCCAATGTCTTAAATCCGGAAGCCTGATGAACCGAGAGCAGCGTCGCCACAACGATCGACGCGGTATGCAGAGGACTATCCGCGTGGGCCTGTAGATCGCCGCGCCGCGTCAGATGTTCTGCCTCGGCAGGTGCCGTGCAGGCCTGCAGGTCGTCTGTCAACGAAACGACTGGGAGCAGAATCACGATGAGTATGGCCAGCGCCATCACCTGCATACGGGTGCTGGTGCGCAGCGATGCGTCCGCCCAGCGACGCTGGCTCCAAAACCAGAAACCCAGGAGCGCGAACGAAAGCCCAAGCCACAGCAGATTGAAGAAAGCTTCCAAGACAATTCAGATTGTACCCGATTGATCTGATAAGTATTTCGTTTCGGAAAGGCAGTGCGCTTTTAGACGTCCAGCATCCTGTTCTTGCGTTGACCGCGGATGCAGCCCGCTTTACTATGGAAAGAGTGGCCGGAAACGAAGCACGTCGTGCCATCTCATCTTGCTTCACTGCCCCCTCGTTCAATGGTAGGACAGCTGACTCTGGATCAGCATATCGGGGTTCGAATCCCTGGGGGGCAGCCAATTAAGACTACCGGACCGCCCTTTTACCGCGCTAGCGCCTGCTCCACTGCTGCTCCCGCTAAAGGAGCCATGATTCGGTAACCAGCGTCGTTCGGATGCAATCCGTCCACTGCCAGGTCCTTGCGAAGCAGCCCATGCTCATCCACCATCGCCGAAAAATAATCGAGATAGGTATGGCCATGCGCTGCACTGTAGTTTTTAAGCCACGCATTTAGAGTCAGAATCTTCGCCGGGTCGCGCTGCGCAAAGAAATTCTGCGACTCCGGCGTGTAGTTATGAACCGGCATCACCGAGGAGAAAATCACATGGATACCGTGTGCGTGCGCCAGTTCTGCCAGCGCAGCATAATTTGCCTCAATGTCCTCAATCGAGATGGGGCCGGTATTTCCGGCAATGTCATTCGTCCCAGCCAGAATCACAACCGCCGCCGGCTGCAGATCAATCACATCCTGGTAAAAGCGCACCAGCATCTGTGATGTAGTCTGGCCGCTGATCCCGCGATTGATGTATCCCTTACCCGGAAAATATTGGTCCAGGTGCCATCCGTCCGTAATCGAGTCGCCGAAGAAGATCACTCTTTGCTCACCCGGCTTCGGCGCGGCGAGCGCCGCATTGGCATCTCTATAGCGGCCAAGCTGGCCAAAGTCGTTCATGTATGTCGGGATCATCGCCTCGCGATAATGCTCGAGGCTGCGGATCGAATCGGCTAGGTGATTCGGACCCGGCTGGGCTGCCTGTCCAAACGCGGAAAGAGAAATTGCCAGCAGGAAATACATCGGAGAGCGCATGCAGAACAAGCTAACAAACATTGGCGTTTAGCCAAAATAAATCTCGACCATCGTGCAGTCGTCGGTCGCGGCAGCGCTGCCGCAAAAACACGAGAGGTTCTCAACAATTTCCTCAAGGTTACGGCTGTTCCCGAAGGCTTCCTCCATGCGCTGGTTGCCAAAGAAGTCGCCCGTTTCGTCCTCCGCTTCCGTTACGCCATCGGTGACCACAAGAATTCGCGTTCCAGGCTCCACTTTGGTTGTCTGTGATTGGAATTCAGCGCCCGCCATGAGTCCCACCGGCAGGTTCGACTCACCCAACGGCAGGATTCCTCTCGCTGTTCGCAGCAGAGGATGAACCTGTCCGCAGTTGATGTACTCAAGCTGGCCAGTGCTTTCCAGCCGAAGCATGAGGATCGTTGCATACTTGCCCACATTCTTCGCGCAGATGAATCGATTGAGGGCCTTGGCAATCAGGTCCAGCGGCTGATCGGCAAGCAGTTGGGCATATACCATGCCCTGAAGCGTCTGGGCCAGCATCGCCGCCGCCACTCCCTTGCCTGAAACATCGGCGACAACCACGTAGAAATGCCCATCTGCAGCGACTACGTCGTAGAAGTCGCCGCCAATATCTTTGCAGGGAACAAATCGCGTCGAAATTGCTGCATACGGGATATGGGGAAGCTCCGTCGGCATCAGATTTTTCTGGATATCGGCTGCGATCGCCAGCTCCTCCTGATAGCGCCGCGCATTTTCGTCGGCAATGGCCAGCTGGGCATTGTCGACAAGAGCCGCGGCGTCGGCTGCAATCGTCTTGAGCAGATCGTTGTCGACTTTTGTCAAATTTCCCGGTGTCAGGCGGCTATCGAGATAAAGTACACCCAGAATCTCGCCGCGTCCGAAGCCAGCCACACCCCGCCGGCTGCGCAACGGAATGCATATGACTGTCCGGATGTTCTGCGCTATCACACTCTCTGAACGCACACCATTCTCGACGCTCAGTGTGTCGGTCACGATGAACTCCCCCTTGCCTTCGATCGCTTGTTTGATCGCGCTATGCGAGATGGTGACATCGTCGGTGAGAACTCTTCCTTTACTGTCCAGGCCAACCGTCAGTTTGAGTGCGCCGTTCGATTGATCGCGCAGCATCACATAGCCCCGCTACACCTTGGTCAGGGCCAGCGTAGTCTCGACCAGCGCTGTCAGAATCTGGTCAACCGCGCCTACTCTATTCAGCTTGCTGTTCGCCTCCAGCAGCCAGTTCAGCTTGTCGATGGCGGTGCTGGGTGACGCATCGGTCTTGAGCGGGCCGAGCAGCTCGCGCATCGTCGAGCCCGACTGGGCCATCCGCACGCCGAAGCGAAGCAGCGGCCCATCGAGTGTGCCGAAGTGGATCGCGTCGTTGATGGTCAGCTTATGGCGGGGAACCTTCTGACCGTTTACGTAGGTGCCATGCTTGCTGCCCTGGTCCACAATAAAGAAGCAGCCATCCTCAAAAACGATCTCGGCATGCTTGCGCGAGACGTAAGCATCTTCGAGCAGCAGATCGCTGCCCGGCATGCGGCCCACTGTATAAGGAGAATGGGTAATGTCACGCTGGCTCTCGCGCGGGCCGTCAATCAGAAGCATGGGTGTGGAAGGAACCTCGCGCATTTGAGACGCATCTCCAGACGCAGTCACTGAGGATTGGCTAAACTGCACCGATGTTAGGAGCGATTATAAACACGGCGCCTCTAAACTGAGGCTTTTGTTGCCGGGTGTGTACAGCCTGGAAGCCGCTTTTTGTTGTCACGGATGATTCGTACGGTTCAATGCGACAAATTATTGTCATTGAGCATTGACAATCGTGTGATCGAAGCGGCAGGCTGGAACGTTTTCCTGAGGGAAGTATGCCTCCCTGGCCTGGCGGCTATGCTGTAGTTTCCGCCGGGCATCTTTTTGCCCGTCGGCTGAACCGCACAAGGGGGAAGAGATGGACGAAAACCAAAGACCGCTCGAACCGGGTATTGTGACCGACTTCGCAGACCGGCTGAGCTACTCCGGCTATCTTTGCCTGCCGGCGTTGCTCGCGCAGCAGCGTCCCCTGTCGTCGCCCCCGCACCACGACGAGATGCTCTTCATCATCCAGCATCAGGTCTCCGAGTTATGGATCAAGCAGTTGATCCACGAGCTCACTGCGGCCATCCGCTTTGTCCAGCACGACCAGCTCGACCCGTGTTTCAAGATCCTGTCGCGCGCAAAGCTTATCCAGATGCAGCTCTTTGACCAGTGGGCGGTTCTCGAAACGCTCACTCCCTCGGAGTACATGGAGTTTCGCGGCGTGCTGGGTCATGCCTCCGGCTTCCAGTCCTACCAGTATCGGAAGCTCGAGTTCCTGCTGGGCAACAAGAACCGTGACGCGATGCGCGTCTTTGAGCACGATCCAGCCATCCACGCGGAGTTGAAAGCCGCGCTTGAAGCGCCCAGCCTGTATGACGAATTTCTGCTGCATCTGGCGCGCCGGGGACTTGCCGTTCCTCCGGAATGCACCGCACGCGACTGGAGTGAGCCGCATCGTAAGAATAATGCCCTGGTTCAGGTCTTCCGCGAAATCTACGAACATCCTCGCCAGCATTGGGATGCCTATGAAATGTGCGAAAAGCTGGTGGACGTGGAAGAGTATTTCCAGCTCTGGCGCTTTCGACACATGAAGACAGTAGAGAGAATCATCGGCTTTCGGCAGGGAACCGGCGGCTCATCCGGCGTAGGTTTTCTGAAGCAGGCTCTCGAATTGACATTCTTTCCCGAACTGCTGGCCGTGCGCACGGGGCTCGCCCAGCGATGAACGCGCGCCCTGAGAACATACGCCCCCAGATCGAGCAGGCCATCGCAATACTCGGCGAAGGCCCGCTCCGGGAAGCCTTCATCCAGCGCCATATTGCGCCCCTCTTTTCCCGTGTTCTTTCGGGCGACCGCATTTATCTCGCCAATCACTCCCTCGGCCGACCGCTCGACGCCATGGCCGACGACATAGCTGAGGCAACCGCTCTCTGGTACAGCGAGCTCGGAGACGCCTGGGACCCATGGCTCGATGAACGGCAAGCCTTTCGCGCCCGCTTTGCTGCCCTCGTCAGCGCCACCCGTGTCGATTGCATAGTCCCCAGAACTTCAGCGGGTCAGGGTCTGCGTACCGTGTTGAACGCGCTGCAGGGCAAACCGCGTGTGGTCAGCACGCGCGGAGAATTCGACTCCATCGATGTGATTTTGAAGCAATATGTTGCGCTCGATCGGATCGAGATGCGCTGGATCGAGCCCGATGCCGAAGGCAACTTCACCATCCAGCCTCTGATCGATGCCGTCGAAAAGGACGCCGACCTGGTCGTCGTATCTCAAGTCATGTTCATGACCGGCCAGATAGTCGAAGACTTAGACACGCTTGCAAAAGCTTGCCATCAACATGGAGCCCGTCTGCTCATCGATTCCTACCACGCCATCGGCATCATTCCCGTTGATGTCACGAAGCTGCAAGCCGACTTCATGATCGGCGGCAGTTACAAATACCTCCGCGGTGGCCCCGGAGCCTGTTTTCTCTACATCGCACCTGAAGTTCTGGACAGCGGCCTGCGCCCGCTCGACACCGGATGGTTCGCCAACGCCGACGAGTTTGCTTATCAACGGCCCTCGCCGCCCGTCCTCAAGCCCGGCGGCGATGCCTTTCTCGAATCCACCCCACCTGTGTTGACCTGGTATCAAGCGCGTAGCGGTCAGAAATTCACCCTCGCTATGGGCGTCGAAAGGCTTCGTGCCTATAGCCTCAGGCA
>DATAQX010000426.1:0-8667 GCA_036264455.1 Silvibacterium sp.
TCAGGTATTGAAGCGAGTCTGAGGACCTGATTGACCAGCTGCATCCAGAAGCCCACTTCTGGTTCAGTCATTCTGCTTGGTTTTACCGATCTCTGGAAGCGGTGGAAAGCGAACCAAGAGGCGATCGGGACGAGATCCCGCTCAAGGGTGATCGCAATGCATTGCCAAACATGGCTGTTCAGTCAAGGATCAAGACCCATGTGATTGATTGGGCTGCAGGCTGAAGGGCTGCCGTGTCTCACAGGAGAGGATTGCCAGACTACTCGGAGGAAGCAGAATATTGTCGGCGACCACCTGAATGTTGTCGCGAGATCCCAACAAAAGGGGCAGGTGCCCTGGGTTCTCAAACTCATTGGGCTTATCGCCAAAGTTACAAATGATCTTGACCAGGCCCCGGTCTATCGTCAACCAGCGCTTCTCTTCGTTGACGGCAATCCAGATGTGTCCCAGATCACTATCGTTGAGCGAAGGTGAAGTACGGCGCAGATGAAGGAGTTTGCGGTACCACTCCAGCATTTCTGCATGGCTACCATCGTGAATCTCGCTCCAGTTGAGCTTCGAGCGTTGGAAGGTCTCCGGGTTTTCGGGGTCTGGAATTTCTTCATGATGCCAGCCGAAGGCGGCAAATTCGCGACGGCGGCCCTCGGATACCGATTTCGCCATCTCAGGATGGTCGTGATCGGCGAAGTATTGAAATGGTGTGGAGGCCGCGAACTCCTCTCCCTGGAATACCATGGGCACGAAGGGCGCCGTAAACACTATGCCGGCCGCTAGCTTGGCACGGTCTAGACCGACAATGTGCTCAAGTCGATCGCCGATTGCCCGATTGCCCACCTGATCGTGGTTCTGAATGTAGCCAAGAAACCGATGCGCCGATAGATTCTCGACCGGACGGCCGTGCGTGTGCCTCCTATAGCGAGAGTAGATTCCGTCATACACAAAGACGCGGCTCAAGGACTTTGCCAGCTTTTCTAATGACCCGAAGTCGCTGTAGTAGCCCTTACTCTGTTCCGCATGCAAAACGGTGAAGAGGGCGTGGTGGAAGTCATCGCTCCATTGGGCGTCAATCCCCTGGCCACCAGTTTCGCGGGGAGTGACAACAGCAGGGTCGTTGAGATCGCTCTCGGCAATCAGCACGAGACGGCGTCTCAAATTCGTAGACAGCCTCTCTACCTCGGTCGACAACTGCTCCAAAAAATGAATTGCGGAGCGGTCGACGAACTCATGGACGGCATCCAGTCGCAGACCATCGATGTGATAGTCACGCAGCCACATAAGGGCGTTGTCACAGAAGAAGCGGCGCACTTCATCGCTTCCCGCAGCCTCTAGGTTGACGGCGTCCCCCCATGGTGTGCGGTGCGTGCTGGTAAGGTAGGGCCCGAACTTGCCCGTATAGTTGCCGACCGGACCAAAGTGGTTGTACACCACGTCGAGTACAACTCCGAGGCCACACCGATGAGCGGCGTTGACGAACCGTTTCAGGCCGTCCGGACCTCCATACGCCTGGCTTACCGCAAAGAGCGACACGCCGTCATAGCCCCAGCCGTGATGGCCGGGGAACTCGGCTATCGGCATCAATTCGACATGGGTGACGCCGAGGTCCACGAGGTAATCCAGACGGTCAATGGCTGCGTCAAATGTGCCCTCCGGGGTGAAGGTGCCAAGATGCAACTCATAGATGGCGGTAGCGCCGAGCGGGGGCACCTGCCATCCGGCGTCGCTCCAAGAGAAGGCTGCGTGTTCGTAGAGACGCGACGGGCCGTGAACTCCTTTGGGTTGCCAGAGGCTGCGCGGATCAGGATAGGGCGTGGGGTCATCGTCGAGCAGGAAAGAGTAGTCGGCGCCATCCCCGGCTTCCTCGACAGCGGTCCGCCACCAATCGCTTTCATCTGGACGAGACATGGGATATAAGGCACTCCCAAGCTTGACCGACACTTCCTTGGCATACGGCGACCAGACGGTGAACTCATGCATTGCTCTCAATCTCCCGGGTAAGCAATGCCACGGGGAACTCACGCAGCAGGATTTCGACTTCGGTGCTGCCGCCTT
The DNA here is from genome assembly GCA_036264455.1 of Silvibacterium sp. Classification (GTDB taxonomy): domain Bacteria; phylum Acidobacteriota; class Terriglobia; order Terriglobales; family Acidobacteriaceae; genus Silvibacterium. The sequence goes on from DATAQX010000426.1 coordinate 2,050, forward strand.
CGACCATGGCTTCTGTCAAGCGATTCTTCCAGCGACCTTCAGGCAGAGCCACCCGGGTTTTTCTCCACGCACCGCCGAGCTTGGTGATAAACCGAGGCACGATGGTTACAACAGAGCTACCACGCAGATATGCAATGACGTGACCGGCTTTCGATCCCTCGGCGGCAAGCGGCGTGTAGGCAGCCCCAGCACCAAACCATTCAGGCCTCTCACGGCGCAGGAGAAGGGCCTTGTGGATCGTCCAGAGTTTAGGCAGGCCCTCATCCGCTCTTCGCATGATTTCTGTTGCGAGGTCGCTGCCTGAGAGTTGCTGCAGTTCGTGCAGCAGCCTGCGCCGAACTGCGTAGTCTACATAACGGCGGTTGTCGGGATCGACCAGACTGAGATCCCACAGCTCCGACCCCTGGTAAAGATCCGGTACACCGGGTGCCGTGTATTTGAGAAGCGTCTGGGCCAGCGAGTTCACCCTTCCTGCATCGATAATCTTTGTCACAAATTCCTCAAGCTTTTGCAGGAATGGGGGATGAGCCAGCGTCTTTTCGATAAAGCTGCTTAATGCATTCTCAAACTCCTTGTTGTTCGCGACCCAGGAGGTCTGTTGCTTAGCCTCACGCGTCGCCTTCTGCATGTAGGCCTGAGCCCGTTCCACAGAGAGAGGCCATGCACCGATGAGTGTCTGATAGTAGAAGTATTCGGTGTTGCGGTCAGGGATTTCCGCACCGGACAATGCCCTGCTGCGAAACTCCCGGTTGATCTGTGACCAACGATGAATTGCGGAACTGAAACGGCTCGGCATCTCTGACAGAACGGCAAGCCGCGCACGCACATCGTCACTTCGCTTGGTGTCGTGGGTGGATAGCGTGGTCATCGTCAAAGGGTGGGTAGCCTGCATTTTCCCACAGTAGGCGTGAAAATCGTCCACACCAAGGCCGGCACTTCCGGGATCGTTTCCCACTTCATTCATCCCCGTGAGCCGATTAAAGCAGTAGAAGGCCGTGTCTTCGACCCCCTTCGCCATCACGGGTCCGGTGAACTGTTGGAAGCGCAGCAGGAACTCGGTTTCCTGCTTGCCGATCGAAACCATCGTCAGAACGTCGCGCAGGAAGTCGAAAAGTCCGCTGTCGATATCCTGCCGCTTGAGCTTCGCGCCCTCGGCCGCTCGAGCGATGTGAGTCTTGTCTTCTTCGGTAATCTCTTCGCGCGCGGGAACAACATAAGTGCGATAGGTCTTGAAACATGCCGCCATCTCGCGTATCGCGCGGCGTATCTCGGCGCGGGTGTAGTCGCGTTGGTTGCGGTTGCGCTCGCATATTTCAACAAAGATGGATGTCAGCCGGTTAACGTCGCTGCCCAGCGCTTCCTGGGTGACGGCAATCTTCTTTTCGTGCGCAATGGCATCGAAGTCTCCCGGTTGAGCTGTAAATTCGGTGTAGGCGCGAAGCAATTCGGTCAAACCTTCGCGTTGCACAAGTACTCCATTGGTAACATTAAGGAAGTCATATCCCGTGGTACCTTCGATGGGCCAGCTTTCACGAAGGAATTCGCCGGATTCGAGAATTTTCTCGCCCACGATCCAGGCTTCGGGCGCCTGCTCGCGCAAGCGGCGAAAGTATTCAAGGGGATCGCGCAGACCGTCCGGATGGTCAACGCGAATGCCGTCCAGAACGCCGCTCCGGAGCCAATCGAGCACCAATGCATGGGTCTCCTCGAAGACATGCTCGCGCTCCACGCGTAGCCCGATCAGAGTGTTGATGTCGAAGAACCTTCGATAACTGAGTTCCTGATCCGCCGTCTTCCAGTAGGCCAAACGGTAGCTCTGCTGGCTGAGGAAGTCGTCGAGTGCGTCAAGATTCACGTTCAATTCGGCGATGGAACAATCGATCATCTCGAAGACATCGGGTTCCTCGGCGCACAGACGCTCAAGCAATCCCTGGAGCACAACCTTGTCACGATGTCGTGCGAGAATCGTTCTGCGATCCACATATTCAGGCGAAGGGAGGCGCCCAAAAGATGCCGCGAGAAAGCTCAGCGTGTCGGATCTGGCGTAATCTGCGGCGCGGGCGAGAATTACCGGGAGCGACACAGGCGCTATGGGCAGCGTCTGCTCACCACATTCCACTTGAAAATGGTTCCCGTCACGCGTGACCTTAATCCCGCCGGTCTGAAGGACACGGCCGTAATGGTCGTCGAGAATAGGCACGAGGACCTTATCCCGCAGCCGTTCTTCCTGTGGGCGCCAGTCAATGTCAAAGTATGAGGCGTACCGGCTCGAGGGGCCATTCTCGAGCACATCCCACCAGTAACGATTTTCTTTGCCCAGCGACATGTGGTTGGGAACGATGTCCAGCACCTGTCCGAGCCCAATCTCTCCAAGCTTCGTGCAGAAGCGCTTGTGGGCCGAGGCGCCGCCAAGCTCCTCGTTTACACGCTGAGGGTCGACAACGTCGTAACCGTGAGCGCTTCCAGGCGCGGCTTGCAAATAGGGTGAACTGTAAATATGCGATATGCCGAGCGAGAATAGGTAATCAGAGATCTCTGCCGCGTTGTCGAAGGTAAAGCCCTTGCGGAACTGCAGCCGGTACGTTGCACTGGGGATACGCCGAGTCATAGTCCGATCCCTACATGAAACAGCTCCGCGAGAACTAGCAGCATGTTAGAAGGCTTTGCCGCATTTGAGGTTGTACCGGCTGGGTAAAGAGTATTTGGCAACACATCGGCGCATCGCAGCATGCGTGCTGTCTCTTACGTACTGTTGGATGCACAGGTCACCGCTGACAGTCCTGCGATGGCGCAGCTTGGCGTTTTCATCGGACTGTCTAGCCTGGAGCTACGTCTCCAACTTGTGCCGCCAATGGGCGAAGATCTGTGATGAGGTGATAGAGAAATCGTCCCTGTCGCGAATCTGCATCGCCCAGATGTTGTTACCGAAAACGCGACTTTTCTGGCAGTTCGCGCAGATCGAGACACTTTAGATCGTTTTCGGCTCAATTTCGGCCTGTATCACGAGCCTCTCGGAGAGCTGGCGCCAGAAACTGGAATCCATGTGTCCGATTTGCACGACTTATCGGCCACTTGACCGAGTCCCAATTTCAGAGAGGTTCGCCACAATTCCCAAATGCGCGAATACAATCCTCTGCCAGAGGGGGCGTAGGCAATCTCTCAAGCTACGTCCGCTCATCCTCCTGCGCTAGTAGCTCACTTAGCCTTGGTCCACGACCTTGCGACTCAGGGATGGTTATTGAGGCGTTGCGCCAAGTACCATGCGAGCTCTCAGCTTCTGCTCTTTGGTTGCCGTCGGAGAATCCACCACTCTCTGAATGACGGATGCCACAGTGGCATGATCCTTGCCAGTTGTGGCCACGGCGTTGATTGCTTCAGTCTGGACGTCCTCATTGGGATCCAACAGATACTTCTGCACGCGCTCGAACAGGGTGTCCGAGCGCACTCTCGCCCCGGTAATCGCGTAGAGCGTGTTCAGCCGATGCTTTGCGTCGGGCGCGTTATCCAACGCCTGCAGCACCAGATTCTGATTGACCTCCTGATTCATCCCTTCTTTGAGCCGCCCTGCCACGCCGCACTCCTGCGTCCGCAGGTTGGGCGACTGAAGAGACGAGACGAAGACATCATGTGCGCCGGGCGGTGGCCCAGCCGGATTCATCGCCAGCACAAACAGCGAGTTATTGCGCGTCTGCTCCGGCGGAAAGAGTGAGAGTAGTTTGCCTCTGTCTGGATCCACCGAATCGCTGGCAGCCTTGATCAGGTTGGGAAACAGGCCTGGACCACGGTATTGTGCTGAGGTGCGGCGATAACGATAGTCGTCAGAATCGCAGAAGCTCGAAGCCGTATGTCAGGATTCGGGTCTGCAAGCGCACCGCAGATGGTGGCGGTGTCTTTTTCGATCGTCGGCAGTTCCTTCTCAACTAGCAGCACCAACTGGTCGCCGTTATTCCATTTGCCAATAAGTTTGGGATCTCCGCTCCTGAGATCAGCGAATGCCTGAGCCAAGGGAGTCTCTACATAAGGCTGTATCTCGGTCTGGGCTAGCCCCGTCAGGGCGGAAACGCTGAGCAGCAGGATGACAATGATGTGGGTCATTGGTCTTTGATCATTTGATCAACCTGTCTGATCATATTGCTTAAAAGTCAGTTGTCCGCGAAACGGTGCATGTCGGACATTTGGCGAGCCAGGGCAGATCGGGGAACTGTACGAGTAGCCGACTACACAGACAAGTCCTATAAAAAGGAATGTCAAGAGAAAAATCTCCCCCGCTGGCTCGATGCCGAGCCATTGTTGTCAGGGCATTCAGCCCCCTGTTTGAGCGTGCACTGCTACTTCGAGAGTGGTTTTTCCTTAGGTCGTGCGTCCTGCTTCGTCTCCGCGTGCTAAGCGGAGACACACTTTCTCTCCCCTGTGGTTCCTTTTGCTGTGGTGCCGACGCCAATCGTTTTCTGAAACAACAAGCCTGACGGTTGTCCACTGGAGGAGTGGCAACGCATGGTCCTATTCGAGACTCGTGGCCTATGACTTTATTCGATTGTCCGAGGGGGCATAGGGTGGACTCGGAGACTCGCGTGCTTAAAGCACGGGCCTGACTTGTCCGTTTGATACTTCCCCTCGAAATCGAGCATCTCAGGAAACCGATGGCCTCCGCCGGGAATGGTCTCTCGGGAGGGAACGGAATCTTGGCCAGAGGCGCTCAAACGGCTTGTGATTTCAAATCGTCGGCGTCGAAACCTACCTCCTTCTTCCAGACGATCAAGGTGATCGCGGCAATCTTCATCGCCAGGGTCAGGCGCGCCATCGTGGGCTTCCTCCCCTGAGCCAGCAAATGCTCATAGAAATCGCGAAGCCGGTGTCTCAGCCGCCTTCGACGCCTTAGCCTCAGCATCGTCCGCTTGCGGGAATTCCCATCCAGCCATGCCTTGTAACACGCGGTCGGCGTGCTTGATCGTGTTCACATGTCCATAGTGGCTTTCAATCATGTGGACCGACGCTCCCATCTGCTCGGCAAGGAAGTACACGTCCACGCCCTCCTTCAATCTGAGCGTGGCGTAGGTATGCCGGAAGCAATAAGTCGAACGCGGAACGCCCTGCGTGCCTTCGCGCAGCTTCGCTTCGTTCAGCAGATCGGCAATCAAGGAACTGTAGAGCGTCTTCGCGGATTGGCCCGTGATGGTGGTGAACACCCTGTCGTCCGCTTCCGTGGCTTTGGAGATTGTGCGGATGCGTTCTAAATAATCTCCGACGCTTTTAGGCGCGACCAGCTTGCGCGATTTGCCCTTGCCCTGCACGAACATGACAACGATCTCGCGCCCCTCGCGGTCTTTTGCGGGCATGATGTCGCGCCAGCGAAGATTTTTCATCTCCGCCGGCCTCATGCCCGTGTTGCAGGCAATCAGAATCATGTTGTAGGTGACAGTACGATACCAAACGCTTGACGGCTTGCCGGCCTCGGCAATCCACTTGCGTCCGACCGTGTGGAGTTTGCGGTACTCCTCCAGCGTGAACTCGTCACGCCTCATCGTCTTGAGCTTCGGGCGCTCGTCGAAACGCTGGCTTGCGGGAACATAGCGTTTAGTCATCGCGTAGTTCATGATCGCCCCGAAAATCGAGATCTCGAAGCGGATGGTGGAGTCGCTGATGAAGGGAATCGCGTGAACATCCTGCGGTTTGACGACAATCGGCTTCAAGACCCGGACGCCTCTCGTGTGCTGGACCTTGGTGCGGCGTGCGGATTCATGGTCCGCGAAAGACTGCGCTACGTCGGCGGTGACCTCCCGAACACCGTTGCGCTTGTGGCGTCCCGCGCCGTTCTCCCGCCGCCATGCCGGATAGCTGGCCCAGCGTTCGTCGCCGATAAGATGGACCTGCGTGGAACCTGCATACCTGTCTAAAGTGCCCTCGATGACGGCACGGAGTTTCTTGGGCCGCGCGGCGCTGATCTCACCGCGTTTGGCCCGCGCCTCCTGCGTCAACAGGTACTCACGCGCCACCTCGCGGAAGGGGCGGTTGAACACAGGAACGTCATGCTTGATGCGGAACCGGATGTCGGCGTCCTGGTCGAAGGCGCGTTCACGAGCCGCGCTGATATCGGTCGTTTTGAGCGAGACTGTCTTATAGCGGTCGGCCTTCGGCATCTTCATGCGGCAATACCCCATCCGGTGCCCCACGTCGCCGCGCCGGAAGAGAACCAGGCCGGGTTTCAACTCCTCTTTCTCGGTAATAAACGCCATACTGCCTCCTGATGTTTATTCCGTTCTGTGCAGTTTCCGTGTAGATTTCCCGTGCAAGTCATTGATTATTCGTGGCTGTGCAGGCTTTGTATAGAATATCCTAACGAAATATGTGGTTTATTTCTAGTTATTTATGATGCAATTGTCATCCCAGGAGGAGCGCAGCGGAGTCGAGGGACCTGCTTTCATTTAGACAAGCAGCGGCTTAGAAAATTATCATGGCCTCCGTCATGCCAACCACACCCCCAGGCTTCGCCACTCGTAGACACTTCCTCCGCAACAGCGCCATCGCCGCCGCCGTCGCATCGGCCCCAACCCTTCCGCTCTTCGCACAGCCCAAGCCGGGCACGCTCCAGCCCTCGCCCATCAGGCTCGGCGTTGCCAG
>DATAQX010000469.1:0-5629 GCA_036264455.1 Silvibacterium sp.
ACTCGCAAGCCGAACCTTGCAGCGGCGCATTCGCTGGAGAGTAGCCACTATGAAGCTGATGCTCCGGTTCGTTCGACCCGGTCCGGCGTGGACCTATGGCAGGATCTATCGCAGTCTGTGGACGATCGATGAGCACGCATCGCAGTTGCTGGTTGCGCGCTGCAAGGCGGAGGGGGCAAGCGTATTCTCCGCACTCGCCATAGCCTGCATGTTGGCGTTCCGCAAGGTTTGTAGCGCAAAACAAATCAGAAAATTCGAGGCGCCTGTGGATATTAGGCGATACCTGCCCAACCTGCGAAGCGACAGCTTGTTTGCGATTGCGCCAACCGTGATCCTGTCGCTAGACAGACTGCGTGGCGTTGATCCGGAGGCCGCCGATTTCTGGACGATGGCACGCGCTCTCAAAAGGGATATGACCGCCAGGATGGACCGGCTGGAGTCAACGGTCTATGTGAGTTTTCTCGGAATGGAGCAAATGCATGACGTCTACGAGCGCATGGTCGTGTATTCGCAATCCAAGCGTGCCGGCCGGCAGGTCTCGCTCAGTTATGTGGGAAAACTGGACCTCAAGCAGGACTACCATCATTTCCGTCTTGAGGAGATCTGCGACATTTCGGCCATGATGACGCCGACTCCCGCCAATCTGGTTGCGATGTATAGCTTTGCCGGCAAGTTCCACTTCTCGCACTCTTCTGATGAATCCTCTTTGCCTTATACACAAGCCCTTGCGATCAAGGAACAGGTCATCGCCACATTGCGCGGTTGTGTTGCCGGGCTGACAACACCTGTAGCCATATCTGTCGGCGCTTCGCCCAGGGCAGGTGCGGAGGCGTCATGAGGATCGTCGAGCACACTACGGAGGAGCGAAGGACGAGATGAAGAAGTTTGGTCTGATCTTCGTGCTTTTTCAGCCCACGGAGGGCTTTCTGCGCAATCTTGTCAATGCTTGTGCGACCTGCCCGGACGTAGTTGCTGTGGACAACTCGCCCGAGGCTGATGTGAGTATGCATGACACTTTGCGTGTATGGGGAATCGAAGTCATCTTCAACCGCAACCAGGGCGGATTGGCCGGAGCTTACAACCGGGGAGCTGACCTCCTGCTCGCCCGGCAATGCGAGGTTATCTTCTTGTTGGATCAGGATTCCGATATCGATTTATCTTTCTTCGACAAGATGATGGAGGCGTGCAGAGAACTCGGCACAGACGAATTCCTGGTTGGCCCGAAAATCTACGAAATCAATCTTCAGAGATGCATGCCAGTCTTTCAGCCAGGCAAGCGTGTCCCAAAGCGTATCCGCATCGATGACTGTAAAGAAGGAATGTTTCCCACACTGTGCATCATTTCTTCCGGTTCCGCGATTTCTGCAAGCGCCTATCGCAAGCTCGGTGCTTTTCGGGAGGACTATTTTATCGAGTACATCGATATTGAATACAGCCTGCGCGCTGTGAGCCTGAATATTCCCGTATATATGAACGCCGCCGTGACGATGCGGCAGATTACGGGCCGGATCGAGCGGCACGGCAAGCGTTACACGACGAACCATGCGGCCTGGCGACGCTACTACGGTGCGCGCAACGCGGTGCATTGTCTGTATCTTCATCGGGCTCAATGGGGGCTGCATTGGGTGAGTGGACTGCTGGCAATTCTTCAGGTGTTGCGTGTACTTCAATACGAACCGGAAAAGGTGAGAAAAGTCGTCGCAATCGTCTGCGGCTATCTGGATGGGCTGATGGGACGGCTGGGTACTTTCGAAGACCGGCATCCGCACCTGGCCGCCTTCTGCAAAGGTCCTGGACCAAAGATCATCGCGGTCGACAGGCGTCCGCCTGTGACAGCAACGGGAGGCAGTGCATGAGGCGAAAACTGTCTGCTGTTGAGCGCATGATCGACGGCAACATCGTCTATGTTGCCACTTTGGCGGGTAGCCTTGAACTAGACAGGCTTCGCTTGGCCCTTTCGTCAGTCCAACGTAAACACCCTGCGATGCGCGTACTGATCCGTGAGGAGCGCGATGGGCTGTACTACGAGCAGGATTGTGCCCCGGAGATTCCGCTGCGGATCGTCCCCCGTGTGACGGAATGCGACTACCGGCGTGAGTGCCAGATCGAACTCACGACCCCTCTTGCCCGCGACCAGCCTCAGCTGCGGGTGGCATGGCTGCGGTCGGAAAACGAGAGCGATATTGTGTTCACGACCTCGCACCGTATCTGCGATGGCATGAGCATGCTCACCATCGTGCGAGAAACATTGCGGCTGCTCTACCTCGATGAAGAGTTGATCCCCTATACGCCGATCACAACGCGAGACATGATCGGCGATTATCAGCCTCAGCAGCCATGGAAGTGCGAGATGAAGGCGCATCTGCTAAACGGACTGCTGCGGATGATTCCGCCCTCGCGCCGGGAGCCGGAAAACCGCGAATACGCTCTGGAGTGGAGGCTCGATCGATCCCTGACAGATACGCTGAAGCAGCGATGTAAGGCTGAAGGGGTCTCGATCCACGCAGCCCTGGTCGCCGCGCTCGACCGCGCGCTGTTTGCTGAATTGGGCGAGAAGAAGACACCGGCCTGGATCGAATGCCCTATGGATGCGCGACGCGGCCGTTTGGCAAATTTGAAAAGCGACATGCTCTTCTTTGGCGGGGGAAGCTTCAAGATCTCTACGGGTGAGCAACTGAAGGAGGAGTTCTGGACGCGGGCGCGCAGCATCAACGAAGAGATACGCCAGAAGGTTGAGAAAGAAATGCTCGACATTCCCGGCCGCTACTATTTCAATGAATTGCTTCGGCCTTTGCCGAGTGGGCGAATCCAATCGATCATACGCATGGCGGACCGGCTGAAAATCAACGGTAGCTGGAATCGCTTCGCCTTATCGAATCTAGGCAACATCGTGATCGGCGATGACCGGGCTCCCATTCGACTAAAAGACCTGCGCATCTACATTCATTCATTCAACTTCAGGCTGCTTGGCCTCGTTGCCTACGCGCTAAACGGGGAGATCCGTTTTTACTATGTCGGCGACGAGAAGTGTTTCAGCCGCCATCAGGCCCGCGCGCTCAAACAAGCCTTTACGGCCCTGATCGAGCAGCAGGTTCTGGGCGCGGAGAGGCGCGCCGAATCTCCCTTCGAGTGGGCTTCAATTGCCGGATGACTCCGTTCACGCACAGAGGCTCTATTCATCCTGGAGAGCCAGAGGGGATTTTCTGAAAATGCGTTTCGTTAACCGGCTGTCGCGATATTTCGGGTGTGGAGAGAAAGCGTAGATGAGCGCAATTTATATCTTGTGGTTGCGGGAGTTGAAGCGCTATCTCCGCTCGCGCGTACAGATCGTTGGTTCGCTCGCGCAGCCTGCATTTTATCTGCTGGCTCTCGGGTTCGGCTTTAATTATGTTTTTGAGAAGGCCGGGCAGGGCAGTTATTTGCAGTTCATGGCGCCGGGCATGATCGGCATGACCGTGCTTCTGAGCGCTATCTTTTCAGGCGTTGCCATGCTATGGGACCGCCAGTTTGGATTTTTGAGGGAGACTCTGGTTGCGCCAGTTCCTCGCCTTTATATCATGATCGGCCGCACGCTGGGCGGAGCCACCGTAGGGATATTTCAAGGTGTTCTGATCCTGCTCTTATGCATCCTCGCCGGCTTTCGTCCGCAACATTGGGGTGCCGTCCTGTCATCGCTCGGATTCGTGGCGATGATTTCTATCTCATTTGCCGCTCTTGGCACGATGATCGGTTCGACCGTCAAGGACATGCAGAGCTTTCACGTCATTGGAAACTTCATCGTGATGCCGATGGTCTTTCTCTCCGGCGCGCTTTACCCCTTGAGCCATCAGCCCAGGGTCTTGACCTTGATTACGGCCGTAAATCCGCTCTCCTATGGTGTGGACGGGCTACGGGGAACTCTCATCGGATCATGGCATTTCAACTGCTTTCTGGACATCGGGTTATTGACCTGCGTGACGGTACTCTTTCTAGTGATGGGCGCCTATTTTTTCTCGAGATTGGAAGCGTAGAGCCAGGTACATCAGGCCAATCAAGCATTCACGAAGCGGGCACGGTTCCCTATGAGAGCGATCATTTTTGCGGCTGGTTCGGACGGCGAGATTCATCCACACCTGGGTATCGGACGCGAACTGATGGCGCGTGGCCACGAGGTTATTTTCATCACCACGTTCGACTATGTCGATGTGGCGCGTGAGTGTGGTTTCGAGGTCCTGAGCTTTCTCGGCAAGGAGGAGAAGCAGGATTTCCTCCGTAATACTGACGGTCTCGGCGGGATGGCGAAGATGAAACGTTATTGCCGGTTCCTCGCCGGCAAGGCTGCGGAAATCTGCGATCTGGCTGCCAGTCGACTCGACGGGCAGAGCATCCTGATCGCTCCCCCCTTCTTCTATGCGATGGCTAAGCTGCTGCACGTTCGGTTTGGCACACCATATGTATCGACAGTACTGGTTCCCGCGCACGTCTATTCCCTGAAGAGTCCTCCCTCCTTTAAGTCAACGCAGTGGTACTCGTCGCTGCCATACACGATCCGAAAGCCGCTCTTTCGCACTGGAGAGCAGCTGCTCATCGACCCATTCTTCCGTATGCTGTTGAAGGAGTCCTGCCAGCGGTTAGGTCTGCCTCGGCCAAGCCGAGTGATCAGCGAGTGGTGGTATTCCCCACAGAGGGTGGTCGGCTTGTTCTACGACTGGTTCTGTCCAGCTCCGGATGATTGGCCGGACCGGGTAACATTGACCGGTTTCCCCATGTTTCACCCGAATGCGAAGGACGAATTATCCGCCGGATTATCTCAGTTTCTTGAAACTGGTCCGCCTCCCATCGTCTTCAATCCGGGGACGGAGACACAGAATCCACGCTCTTTCTTTGAGGCTGCTTTGAATGCGGTCGAGGCATTGGGTGTGCGGGGTGTCTTTCTGACTCGCTTCGCCGATCAACTTCCGAAGCTGCCCGAGACGATATGGCATGAAACTTATACGTCTTTGCCGCTTTTGCTGGCCAGAGCGCGCGCACTCGTGCATCACGGTGGCATCGGCACAATTGCGCTGGCCCTGCATGCCGGTATTCCGCAATTGGTTCTTCCCGGTTGGACCGACCAGCTCGACAACGGCCAGAGGGTCGAGCGGCTTGGTTGCGGATTGGTCGAGCAGAACCCGCTCAACACTCACGCCCTGATAGAAAAGCTCGAATACCTGATGGCTTCGCCTCAGGTTCAACAGGCGTGCCGCTCTATGCAGGCTCTGGTGGAACCGGGCGCAATCGTGCGCAGCCGCACCTCAGAAATCATTGAAGAAAGCTATAGAGTTGCGCGGGCTTCAACTGGGCAACCGATTCCTTCAAAAGCGGCTCTTTGAATACATCGAAGCAGTGTCATCGGTGATGATCGAAGTCGAGGGCGGAATTTGCGGTCAGCGCCCTCACCGATCCAACCGTACCCAGGCTCCCATCGACGTCGAAGGGCGCCCACTGGAGCCGTTGCGCCGGGTCGGTTAGCGCTTGCTATCTGTTCCGCGCGATGCTTCTTCTCTCGTGGCTTCCTCTCGTACCACCTTTGTTATCAGGGGGAAGGGCATTCACATTTATGAAATGAACTCTTTTCATAATGACCACTTGCATGGTTTTCATAAAGACC
>DATAQX010000495.1:0-8104 GCA_036264455.1 Silvibacterium sp.
CCGGCAGCTCAGAGAATTGTTCGTTTGATGCGCCTGGCATTCGAAAAACTCTCGTGGACCGCTCAACCATCCGAGCGCTATCTCTCAATTGAGGAGCGGTTAGCGATCGGCCCCAAAAGGACGCTGATGCTGGTGAATTGCAGGGGGCGTCGCTTCCTGCTGGCGATGGCGGGTGACACGATTTCTCCGATGATCGAAGTGCGACCTCTTTCGGAAGGCAGCTCGCGCGGCGTTGAAGCCGACATCGCAAAACAGGAAGAGCGCCTATGACGCTTCTGCTGATTTGGGCTGGCCCTAAGCTGCTCCCGCTTCCGGGTGTTGATACGCACGCGGCCGGCAATCAATCCATTCCCTGGACGATCGTTTTTACGCTGACCCTGCTGACCCTGCTGCCCTCCATTGTGCTTTCAATGACGCCAATGGTGCGGCTGCTCGTAGTCTTTCATTTCCTGCGTCAGGCTCTCGGGACACAGACTGCGCCGGGCAATCAGGTTTTGATGGGTTTGGGGTTGATGATGACCTGGTTTCTGATGCAGCCTGTCTTGCTGGATGTGGAGAAGCAGGCTGTTCAGCCCTTCCAGCAGGGCGAGATCTCCGGATGGGAGGCCATCAGACGCGGCTCCGATCCACCCAGACTGTACATGCTCCGTTATGCGCGGGAGAAGGATCTGGCGCTGTTTACCTCGGCCGCTTTGGTGGCGAAGCCAGACAAGCCGCAAGACCTGCCGCTGCGTGTTGTCGTCCCCGCCTACATGCTCTCCGAACTCAAGGCAGGATTTGAAATCGGCGCGGTATTATTTCTTCCTTTTCTGCTCGTGGACATGATTGTGGCGTCGATCACCACATCGATCGGCATGTTTCAGCTTCCTCCGGTGGTGATTTCGACCCCACTTAAGATTCTCCTCTTCGTCATGGCGGACGGCTGGAATCTGCTGGCCGGTTCTTTGCTCAAGAGTTTTTAAGAAAGGGACGGAAGATTGCATGGGACCGGACCAGGCAGTAGAGCTGATGCGGCATCTGTTGCGTGAAGCCTTGCTGGTGAGTGCGCCGGTGCTGATCGCCGCCTGCCTGACCAGCTTTGCGCTGAGCTTGGTGCAAACTCTGACTTCGCTGCAGGATCAGACTCTGACCACAGTTCCACGTCTCCTGATTGTCGTCACGTTGATACTCGTCGGTCTGCCGTGGTTCTCGAGGCGGCTGGTTGGGTACACGATCCTGTTGCTCACTGACTTTCATCGCTATCTGGGATAGGACATGCGGACCGAGTTATTGCCCCAAAATCCCGATTGGCCGCACTTTCTCTCTGCCATGGTGCTGGTGATGGTGCGTCTCAGCGGTCTCATGGTCTTCGCCCCTCTCTTTTCTTCGGAAGCGATTCCGCCACGTATCAAAGTCTTGTTCGTGCTCGCGACGTCCATTCTGCTGGCGCCGGTAGTCTCCGCGCTCCCTTTGGCGCGCGCCGAGCTGGGCGTTTTGTCGGTGATCGGTGAATTGAGCGTCGGTCTTGTCTTTGGCCTGGGGCTGTCGATGTTGAGCGAAGTGCTTCTGTTTGCCGGACAGGTGCTGGGTTTCCAGTTCAGCTTCTCGTTGGTGAATCTACTTGACCCGAATTCGCAGGTGCAGACACCTTTGATGGCGCAGATGTTCACTCTGCTGGGAACACTGGTGCTGTTGGCGTCCGGGCTCCATCGAACGATTCTTCTCGCCGTCATACGGAGCTTCAGGGATGCACCGATGGGCGCGGTGTTCTTCGATGGGCACGCTGGACTGGCGCTGGTGAGAACGATGAGCGGAGTCTTCTTCGCAGCGCTTCAACTAGCGGCTCCGGTCATGGCCGCAACCATGCTGGTCGAAGTCACGGTTGCAGTTCTTGGCAAGATCTCCCCGCAGTTGCCGGTCATGATGATATCTGTCCCCGCCAAGACACTGCTGGGATACACGGTGCTGATCGGCTCATTGGCTCTGTGGCCGCGGTTTGTTGAGGCGCGCTTCTCTTTGCTGCTGGATGGCGCCGAGCAGCTCATTCGGCACGCCGCGGTGGTGCGATGAGCGAAGCACGCACAGAGCGGGCAACGCCGCGAAAACGGCAAAAGGCGTCAGAAAAAGGTGATCGTATACGCAGCCGTGAACTGGTGGCGGCCACCGGCATGGTTGCAGGAGTTCTGGCTCTGGGGCAGATACTCAAATCATGGGCCAGCGAGTGGTCCTGTGCGTATCAGACATTTCTTGGCCTGGGAGCAGCGACGGCGTGGCAGGACGATCGCATGGCCTCAACCGTTCTGGGCATCCGTCACGCGATGGTAGTCATGCTTTCGCCGCTCATGCTGCTTTTTGCCTCCGTGGCAGGGACCGCGCTGCTTGTGTCCATCGCGCAAGGGGGAGGCTTGCGGTTCAACGTGGAAGCGCTTCAGCCCAAGTGGGAGCGGATCAATCCGGGCAGCAATTTAAAAAACCTCTTTTCTTTGCGCGGTGTCACACGTTTGGTAAAGTCTCTGCTGCCGGCTGCGGTGCTATTAGTCTTCGCGATTCGCCGTATCGAAGAGCAGGCGGTCATCCCTCCCCTGAGCGTAGAGCGGCTGCCGCTGCTGTTTGGCGCTGTCTACAGCATCCTGCTTGACACGGCGTGGATTCTCTTCGCCTGGTCGGCGGTCGACTATCTGGTGGAATGGCGGAGCTGGGAAAACCGCCAGAAGATGTCCAGACAGGAGATGCGGGACGAGTATAGGCAGACGGAAGGGAATCCGCAGGTCCGCGGGAGGATTCGCTCCCTGCGCCGGCAGATGCGCCGCCGCCAATTGAAGGCCGATGTAAGCCGTGCCTCGGTAGTGATAACAAACCCCACGCACTACGCTGTGGCCCTGAGCTTCGACTTCGAAACTATGGAGCCGCCGAGAGTGCTTGCCAAGGGCCGGGGTCTGCTTGCTGAGCAGATCAAGAGCGAGGCTCGATGGGCAGGTGTTCCCGTCATCGAAAACCCTCCTCTGGCGCGCTCCCTCTATCGACATGTAGAGCCGGGCCAGGCAATCCCTTTTGATCTCTACGCCGTGGTTGCTGCCATCCTCGCCTATCTGTACCGACAGCAGGTGGAAGACAGAGTGCGACGTGAGCGAGCCGCGCAACAGGCCTACGCAAAGAGGACCGGGGCAGTTGCCAGCCCCCATCCGAAGGCAGGAACCGTAGCCATCCTCGATTCCATCGCTCCGCACAAGGAGAAGCCATGAGCACGAATGCAGCGTTCTCGTCACCGGGAACTTCAATCCCCAATCCCCTGTTCTCCGGCAAATCGGAGAGAGGGAAAAATCTTGTCCGGATGGCGAAGGATTTATCACTGCCAATCGGAGCCATTAGCGTCGTCTTCGTCATGCTGGTTCCGGTTCCCGCCTTTGTAATGGACCTCCTGCTGGCGTGTTCGATGGGGATATCCGTACTAGTCTTTCTGTCGGCCGTGCAGGTGCGTCGAGCGGTGGATTTTTCCGTCTTTCCCACGTTACTACTGCTTCTAACGCTCTTTCGTCTCTCCCTCAACATCGCCTCCAGCCGCCGCATCCTGCTGCATGGCAGCGAGGGAACGGCTGCGGCCGGCAGTGTTATCGAGGCGTTTGGGCAGTTCGTGGTTGGCGGAAATTATGTAGTGGGCTTTGTTCTGTTTCTCGCTCTAATCGCAATTCAATTTTTGGTAGTGAGCCATGGCGCGGTGCGCACGGCGGAGGTGACGGCGCGTTTCACGCTCGATGCGCTGCCCGGCAAGCAGATGGCAATCGACGCCGACGTCAACGCCGGGGTGATTGACGAGGTCACGGCGCGCAAGCGGCGGCAAGTCATCGCACAGGAAGCGGAGTTTTACGGCGCGATGGACGGCGCCGCGCGATTCAATCAGCGGGATTCGCTGGCGACAATTCTCATCACCGCGATTAACATCGTTGCCGGATTGCTGATCGGCACGATTCAGCAGGGTGTTGCGCTGGCCGAAGCAGTCCGCACCTACACCATCCTCACTGTTGGAGATGGCCTAGTGACGATGATTCCTTCGCTGTTGGTGTCCGTGGCCGGAGGCATAGTGCTGACACGAGCCTCGTCGGCAGGAGTGCTGACCACCGAGCTAGGTACACAGTTGTTCCGCAGAGGAAAGATGCTCTACGTGGCCAGCGGCGTGATGGGCACTCTCTGCCTGGTTCCAGGATTGCCGAAGGTCACCTTCCTGGCGCTTGCTGCGGGTCTTGCCTGGCTGGCTAGATATGTGGCCAGGAATCCGGACACGCAGGCTTTGACGCAGGAGGGCGCTCCGAAGATCGCGGAAAAAGCACAGACTGAAAACCTGGCCGGACTGTTCAAGATGGACGATCTGAGTCTGGACATCGGTTT
Source organism: Silvibacterium sp. (assembly GCA_036264455.1). Lineage (GTDB taxonomy): Bacteria > Acidobacteriota > Terriglobia > Terriglobales > Acidobacteriaceae > Silvibacterium. The sequence goes on from DATAQX010000495.1 coordinate 4,363, forward strand.
TCAGTTGATTTCGCTGGTCGATGAGAAACAAGGAGGTCAGATGCTGACCAGGGTGCGAACGCTCCGGCGTAACCTGGCCAGTGAACTGGGCTTTCTCGTTCCCCCCATTCACATCTCAGACAACCTCCGCCTGAAGCCGAGGGAGTACGTCTTTTCACTGCGAGGCATCGAGATTGGGCGCTGGCAGACGGAGGGCAATGCCATGCTGGCGGTAAGCGCCGAGGCGAATACGCGTCCACTTCCTGGAAAAGAGACGCGCGAGCCAGCTTTCGGGGTGTCGGCGCGTTGGATTCAGCCGGCACTCGAGGATCAGGCGATCGCTGCGGGATATTCAGTCGTAGATACGGTGACAGTGATCAGCATGCACTTGGCGGAGATGATCCGGCGACATGCCCATGAGTTACTGAGCCGCGCCGAAACAAAGCGATTACTCGATTCGCTCAATGAAACCCACCCCAAGCTGGTTGAGGAGCTTCTTCCCAAGCTAATGACGCTGGGTGAGGTGCAAAAGGTTCTGCAGCAACTTCTGCGCGAGCAGGTCTCGATCCGTGATCTGGGGACGATTCTGGAAGCTCTTGTTGAAACCGCGCCGAACACAAAAGCCCTCCCTTATCTTGTTGAAGCAGCGCGACAGGCATTGGGACGTCGTGTACTTCAACCTCTGCTGGATGCAGATGGAAGTCTTCGTGTACTGGTTCTCGACCCCGCCATCGAAGAGGAGTTGGCGGCTGTATTTCATCCTGAGGGAGTGGCGCGTACGCTGAGTGACGGAAGGTCGCAAAGAGAGCCTCTGCTCAAGCGCTTAGTCGATTCTTTGAAGCAGCTAATCGGCCCGCTGCCCGCTACGGTCCTTCCCGTGCTGCTTTGCCAGAGTCCGGCGCGATATCACCTGCGTAGATGGCTGGAGCCGGTTCTCCCGAGGTTGACCGTTGTCGCACCATCGGAAATTCCTCCGGATGTGCATCTTCGATCGGTAGGAGTCGTGCGCTGATCGGCGACAGATTCTTTGATGAGTGTGAAAGCCGGGAAAGGGAAAAGGAGTATGCCAGACACGGGATATCGGCGAGAAGATGTACGGGGCCAGGGAGGTATCAGGCCGATCAAGCCGACTATCGAGATCGTGCCCGCCCCGGCACAGGGCTCTTTGCCAGGCAGTTCTCCTGTGTCGGATACGAAGGCGGTACACAGGGAAGTCGAACCAACACGAGAGAAAGCCAGGATGATCTATACAAGGCCAGGCGGCCCTGGCCATGTAGCTGAAGAGCATGAGCGAATGATCATCGAGCATTTACCCACTGTGCGCTACCTGGCGCGAAGGATCCACGAAAGACTGCCCCAGCACGTCGACATTGAGGATCTGGTAAGTGCCGGTGTGTTGGGATTGATCGATGCCTTCCGGAAATTCGATCCGGAAAAGAAAGTTCAGTTCCGGAGCTATGCGCAGTTCCGCATCCGTGGGGCGATTCTGGACAGTCTGAGGATGCTCGATTGGAGCCCGCGCGATTTGCGCCGCAAGGGACGGGCGGTAGAAGAGGCCATCCGCGCACTTACCTCGCGGAGCGGCCACGCGCCATCTGAATCTGAAGTGGCGGCGGAGCTGGAAATGGAGCTTGGCGAGTACCAGCAATTGCTCGGTGAACTGAAGGGTCTTGAGATTGGCACCCTGCATGCCGAGCGTTCAGAAGACTCAGGAGAAGAAGAGCTCGCTTACATTCCCAACAACCCAGAGGAGGACCCGCTCTTTCGCTGCCTTGAGGGGGAGATGCAGGCGAGGCTGACGGGTGCAATTGATGAGCTTCCGGAACGCGAACGTCTGGTCATGACGCTTTATTACTACGAAGAAATGACGATGAAGGAAATCGGTTTAACGCTGGGCGTAGTTGAATCGCGCGTTTCGCAAATTCACGCTTCCGCTGTCCTGCATCTGCGGGCCGCGCTTTCTGAATTCAAAAAACGGCCAGACAGGGAAGTAGATATGAAAACGACAGCGCAAGTCGAAAAAGGGTGATAGGGAATTTATGGAAAAAATACTCAGGCAAGACGAAATCGATGCGCTTTTTCAATCGGCGCGTGCCAGAAAAACCGCCGGTTCGCCGGAAAATCGAACCAGGGTTCAGCCTTACAGTTTTGCGCGCGCCGGTCAGATCAGCAACGAACAAATGCGGGCCATCAGCCTGCTCAACGATATCTTCGCGCGTAATCTCACCCACAATCTCGGCGCGTGGCTGCGTAGCAGTCTTCACGTCAATCTGGTCTCGGCCGAACAGATGCCGTTCAACGAATTTATGTTGCGGATTCCAGAACTCTCTTATGTTTGCTCCGTTCGCTTAGAACCGCTCCGGGCCATCTCCGTGCTGCAAATTGAGCTGGCTCCGGCGCCATCGATTATCGATCTGCTTCTGGGCGGAGAAGGGCAAGCAGGCAAGCTACGCGAGCTTACCGACATTGAAGAGTCAATTCTTTCAAGTGTAGTTGAGGTGATCTGTCGTGAGCTGAGCGCGGCCTGGCAACCGGTGGGTTTAAACTTCCACTTCGAACGGCGGCAGATGCACACTCAGATCGCGCGACTGATGCCGGTTTCAGAAAAGACACTTTGCCTGAGCTTTGAAATCCGCATGCCTGAGGCGAGCGGTCTGATGAATCTTGCATTTCCTGCCGTCGTCTCGAACACGGTTCTGCGGCGTCTGGTAGGCGATTGGACGCGCCAGCGGCGCCACGCTGCAGAGACCCGCGAGCGGGTTCGCGAGCGGGTGGGAAAGGCGAAGGTAGGGATTGCTCTCCAGCTTCCGTCCACCCGGGTCGCGGCGCGCGAAATCGAAACACTTGGAACGGGTAAGATCCTTCGCCTGCCATTGGCGGCGCATCGGGCGGCAGAATTCAGGGTTGCCGGAATTCCGCTCTTCCAGGCATCCCCTGTGAGCCATGGTGAACACCGTGGGGCACACCTGACAACGCAGGTCCAGTAAGAAAGGCTTCGCAATGAAAACTTTCCTTGCAACGTGGCTGTTGGAGGCCCCTGCCATCCTCCGTCGCGAATTTTCAAACCGGGTCGAACTGGTTCCAGCAGATCAGTTACCGGCGCCGGCAACCGCGATAAATTTCGCAGTGTTGATGGGAGGTGGAGCGAGCGGACGATTCACGATCACAGCCGATCCGGTTGCGCTGCACCACTTATTTGTTGAAGCCGGGGTGACCGAGTCCGAACCGGATGGCCGTCGAGATTATGAATTGTGGTGGGGGGTCCTCCATCAGACTGCTATTCATGTTGCGCAGGCTTTTGGAGGCGCACAGGTTACCTCAATTGAGGATGCGAAATGGTCTCCAGGGCTTCCCTCGGCGGCATATGAACTTCGTCTGGGCGATGTGAAGATGCAGCTCGCATTCACCGATGAGGTGTTGCCCAAAGCGGATACCGAGGTTTTGGAAACAACGCCGCGAACAGGCGACACCATGACTTTGGGGAAAGACGGCCAGCGAGGAATCGATCTGTTGCTGGACGTGGAATTGGAGGCTTCGCTTCGCTTTGGTTCATGCGAGATGTCGCTTAACGAGGTGCTCGAGTTGGGACCGGGTGACGTAGTGGAGCTCGATCGCCATGTTGCCGATCCCGTCGATTTACTGGTGGGCGACAAGATCGTGGCCCGCGGTGAAGTGGTCCTGGTGAATGGAAGCCTCGGTCTTCGTGTGATGGAAGTGGCTGAACCCAAAAAATGCCTGGAGAGTATTCGATGCCTGTTTTAGA
>DATAQX010000505.1:0-4384 GCA_036264455.1 Silvibacterium sp.
TTGCTCCGGGGAGATACCACCAGGCTGCAATTAGCGACCGATGCGCTACGCGTTCGAAACAAAGAGTCGGTCTACTCAGGGAGGACGAAAGGTGATCAAGTACAGCGCAATAACCCTCGCCGTTTTCGCGTGCCTCGCTTCCACTCCTGCGGTCTTCGCTCAGAGCAACGCAACTGCCCAGACCCCACCCGCCAGTGCCGCGTCCGCTCCGCAAGTGGAACAGAATATCAACCAGTACATCGACCTCATGCGGAAAGATGTGCGCTCGCAAAAGTCCGCCATCATGGACACGGTCATGCAGCTCGATCCCGACCAGGCGGCAAAATTCTGGCCCATCTACCGTGACTATGACGCCGAGCTCACAAAACTCAATGACCTGCGCGTCGCCAACATAAAAGAGTATGCGAGCTCCTACAACAACCTCACCGATGCAAAGGCCGACGAGCTGATCCAGAATGCAGTCTCTTACCAGAAGCAGCGCATGGAATTGCTCGCCAAGTACTATGACCGCGTAAAAGAATCCCTGGGAGCAGTCACAGCCGCGCGCTTCGTGCAGGTCGAACACCAGTTACTGCTCATCATCGATCTGCAAATCGATTCATCGTTGCCCATCGCCGGCTCCTGAGCCGAAAGGGAGAAGAAGAAAATGCGCTGCTCCAGAATTTCAGCCGTAACAGCCCTGTACGCGGTATTGGCTCTCGCCAGCATCATGCCGGCGGCCATGGCACAGCAAAGAATGGTCACCGTACCATCTGGCACAGATCTCTTGGTGCGCATGCTCGACACAATCGACTCCAGCAAGGCTCAGCCGGGAACTCGCTTCTCCGCCGTGCTTGAGACCAATCTCACAGTCAATGGCACCACCGTCGCGCCGGCAGGCAACACCGTCTATGGCCGCCTCGCCGTAGCAGAACAGGCCGGCCGCGCCTACGGCTCCTCGAACCTGCAGCTGGAACTGACCGACATCGTCATCGATGGCACCGCCTACCCGATCTACACCGGTGCCTTCGAGGTGAAAGGCAGCAGCAGCGGCAAGCGAAGCGCCAAGCGCCTCCTGGGCGGAGCGGGTCTCGGAGCAATCATAGGAGGTATAGCCGGAAATGCCGGGATGGGAGCAGCGATCGGGGTAACCGCAGGCGCTGTGGGATCTCTAGCGCAGAAGGGCAAGTCAGTCGAAGTGCCCAGCGAAACCCTGATCTCGTTCCGTTTGCAGCAGCCGGCATCCCTTCCAGCACCACCCTACTAAAAGGGCAGTCACTGGAACTTCAGGAAGAACCCGATGCGCGACGCTATCGCTGACTTGCCGACTCGCTATGACAGTCCCCGTTCATGCGCCCGCAGCCCAGTCCCAACGAACCGATCGCGGCAGATGCGCGCCGGGTTGTCTCCCTAGCGAAGCGGAAAGATGGCCCCGATCGTCAGAAGAACAAGACTCGCAAGCCCTGCGATCACTCGAATGACATGAAACCGGATCCAGCGGTCCCGAAGCTGCCGCCAGTTCCCGGGAAGCGTCGCCACCGTCCATGTCACGATCTCTTCCACAATCGGAACCTCGACAAACACCGTGACGCACAAAGCGATGATGAAGAGGGCGAAGGCGACGGCGTTTAGGTAGAAGATCGTCGGATGGCTGCGATACGAGAAGAGCAGAACCGGGATGATCGACAAGAGCGCCGCCGGCATCAGGACAGTCATCAAGGGTGCCATGTTGCGATTCATCCGATCCACGATGGCCAGAAACACTTCTGGCGTGAACGTCTTCATCGACCTGCTCAACGCAGCCCACGGTCCAAAGAACATTCCCGCCATCAAAGCCGAGAGAACCACGCTGATCAGTTCCCAGGTCTTCATGATTGTGAATATTGTCACGCTCCCGCGGCTCTCGCGTCCACTTCATCGTAGCTGCGAGAGTCTCTAAAATATCGGAATGCCGCCAGAGCAATCGCCTAACGTCCGCAGTCAGGACAGCGCCACAGAGGTGTTCCTCGGCTTGCGTTCGCGACTATTCGGCGTTGCCTATCGAATGCTTGGCACCGTGGCAGAGGCCGAGGATGTGGTGCAGGAAACCTGGTTGCGATGGCATGGCACCGATCAGTCGGCTGTGCTCGAACCCGAGGCATACCTGGTGGCCGTGACCACCAGGATAGCGATCAACATCTCTCAGTCGGCGCATTCCCGGCGCGAGGCATACATCGGGCCATGGCTTCCGGAGCCGGTGGATACCACCGCCGACCCGACACTTGGAGCGGAACGCGGGGAAGCTCTTGAACTGGCCGTCCTCCTATTGCTGGAGAAATTGCGTCCGGTAGAGCGGGCTGCCTATGTGCTCCGGGAAGCCTTCGAGTACTCTCACCGCCAGATTGCTGCAGTGCTCGACATGACCGAGAGCAACGTTCGCCAGATCATGACGCGTGCTCGCAAGCACATCGCGGAGGAGCGCAGGGCGCCGGTCAAGAGGGCTGAGCAGGAGCGCCTGCTGCGCGCGTTCCTCATCGCAGCCCAGCAGGGAGAGTTGTCCGCTTTGGAACAACTTCTCTGCTCCGACGCGGTGTCTATCTCCGACGGAGGCGGCGCAGTGCGCGCGGCGCTGGCACCCATCCAAGGTCGTACCAGGGTGGCAAAGTTCATTGCATCGTTTGCCTCGCATTGGTGGACCGGTGCGACGATCACCTGGGTCGAGGCGAACGGAAACGTCGCCGCACTCCTTTCTCGGGACGGCCGGGCGTATGCACTCGTATCCGCCGATGCGTCGGCTGCAGAAATCGAGCAGATCATGTGGGTAATGAACCCAGCCAAACTGGCTTCGATCTCTGCTCGGATCGCACCGTAACTGTCAGTTATTTCTTGTGATTTCCCGACCTTTGTCCGTTCCAGACGAAAAAAAGAAGCGCGGCCGTGTCACAAATCGTCTTCCTGTCTTGTCCTTGCTGATACAAGCGGCTGACGTCACCGAGTGACGCAAGCCAGACGATTCGCCACAGCAAATGAGGAGAAGACACATCATGAAGATCGTAGTGTTAGGCGGTACCGGCCTTATCGGAAGCAGAGTTGTTCGTATCCTGAAAGAACAGAAGCACGACGTACTTGCGGCCTCGGCAAGTAGCGTTGACCTGCTGACCGGCAAGGGACTCAGCGAAGCTTTGCGCGGTGCCCAGGTAGTTGTTGATCTCACCAACTCGCCCTCTTTCGAAGACTCCGCGGTGCTCAACTTCTTTGAAACCTCGGCTCGCAATCTATTCCCCGCGGAGGCCGCTGCAAGCGTCCGGCATCACGTCGCACTTTCCATCGTCGGCGCGGACCGTATGACGAACGTCGGTTATATGCGAGCCAAGGTCGCGCAGGAAAACGCGATCAAATCTTCAGGAATCCCCTACACCATTGTCCGCGCAACGCAGTTCTTCGAGTTCGTCGGCGCCTTGGTTGATTCCGCGACTTCGGGGAAAACCGTTCGCATATCCAACGTACTCATGCAGCCCATCGCAGCCGATGACATTGCAGGGGCTGTGGCGAAGGTTGCTCTCCAGGCTCCAAAGAACGGCTACGTCAACGTCGCCGGCCCGGACCGTCTGCGGCAGGATGAGTTAGCAAGAGAGTTTCTCAAAGCAAGAAACGATCCCCGCCAGGTCGTGACCGATCCGAGCCTGGGCTACTACGGAGGGCAGGTGCCTGAAAATGCCCTTGTTCCCGATCACGCCGATCAGTTAGGTGCAATGCATTTCTCCGATTGGCTGGCTCACTCCCAGGCGGAAGCTTTTCAGACCCACTGACACAGCACGTGACACGCCGGGCGCCCTACCCTGCCACCGGTAGGGTAGGGTGCTCCCAACACTGCCGGCGGTCCGAAGGTTCCGCCATTCCCATCATGGGAACTCGCTGCAGAATTCTGCCAAATCCATCCACCCAATTCGCTACACTGGGAGTAGGTAGAAAGCAGAGACACAAAAGCCACCGTAACGGTGGCTTTTTCGTGCCCCTAACTCCAATGGCTGGACATATTTACGGCTAAGTCCTTTAGCAAGACATTTTTAGGTCTCCGCAGACCGCCTATCGCATAGCATTCAAAGCAGTTACACGCCACTCTCCCGCACCGCACCGCAGGGGGGAGGGGGGCGGGTCCCCTTTACTCCAGACTCCGTTCATGTGCCCGCAGCTCCGCCACAATCGTAGCCGCTGCTTCGCGCGCATCATCCGACCGGTCCGGCGGAAACGAGATCGCCCCCACTCGCGCATGTCCGCCGCCGCCATAGCGCTCGCAGATCGTCGCCAGGTTCACCATCTCGTCCGGCGTCCGCTTGGTCCACGGATTCGACCCCACCGCCACCTTGGTCCGGAAGCTCGACTTGCTCAGGCCAATGTTGTACGTAGCCTCTGGATACAGGAAATA
>DATAQX010000527.1:0-3279 GCA_036264455.1 Silvibacterium sp.
GGGCTGGGGTGGTATGCGATGGGACGGCGTGCAGCAGTGGCGTGAGAGGATTTTCTTATCTCTTATGAGAAAAGAAGGACCCACATCCGAAAATCCGGATGTGGGCATTCATATTTGATCCTTATCCAAGAGTCCTCCGTAATCTCCGCAAATCTCAGCGTGAAGCCTCGGAGCGCTTCAGATCTCGGATCTGGAAGCCGTAGTCGACAAGGAGGCCGAGGCCAATGAACAAGGGAATGAGTCCGGCGGCGGCGACGGCGAGCACATCGTGCTCCTGAACGATCCAGGTGAGCGCAAAGGAGAAGAGCGCCAGGCCGACGCCGACAGCGACACAGACAATGCCGCCGGTGCGAAGAGCGCGGGCGCGCCTGTGCTGATCGACGACTGGGATGGGCTCCGGCGAGGGCTCTGGGATGGGCAGGCCTTTGGCGATGGCGGCCATGCGCTCTTCGCTTTGCAGCCTGCGGTTGTGATAGCCGGAAACAGTGTTGACGATGATAATGCCTAGAACCATCGCAAATGCTGCGACAGGAATGATGAAGGGGCTGTTTGCCCAGTGGTCCATGTGAGTCCTCCTGATTTACGGGAGGCTTAGACCGGGGACGATGGCAAAAGTTTCAGGCGACAGAGTGAAACTTTCGGAGGAAACTACGGTCTGAGTCATCTTGCACGGTGAGCTTCAATTCGAAGATGTGATTCGCGAGCACCAGGCGTTCGTCTTTCGCACTCTCGTGCGGCTGACGGGCAGCCGCGAGCACGTGGAGGATCTGGCGCAGGAGGTGTTTGTGCGCCTGTGTCGCGGCATGGATAATTTTCGCGGCGACGCGAAGATGACTACGTATCTGTATCGCATCACACTGAATGTGGCGCAGGATGAGTGGAAGCGGCGGAAGAAAGAACAGGGCAATACGTCGTTCGACGATCCCGATGCGGGCTGGGAGGATCGGCTGCCGGGCGCTGGCGGCAATGCAGAACAGATACTGAGCCGTAAGCAGATGATGGCTGGTCTCGAGCGGGCCCTGGGCGAGTTGAGCGATGTGGAGCGACAGGTGATTGTGATGTTTCACCAGGAAGAATTGACATACGAGAAGATTGCCGAGGTGCTGAATCTGCCGCTGAATACCGTGCGGACGCATCTGCATAGAGGACGGAAGAAGTTGAAGGAACGACTTCGGGAAGGACGGATGGCATGCGCGACAACGGTGTGATTTGCGAAGCGCTGCAACGGGCGCTCAACGAAGAGCGGACGCTGCGCGGGGAGCGGGAGCTGACGGCGGAGGAATGCGCACACCTTGAGGAGTGCGATGCCTGCCTGGATGCGTCATTGACGGTGATGCTTGATGCAAAGCCTGAGGTTGAGATTCCAGCGGACTTCGCGGCGCGAGTTGCAGCGAGCTTGCCTGCGAAGTCTGCGGCTCGGACGCGATGGCCGCGTCATACCGGCCTGATCACGGCGATAGTGCTGGTTGCGGTGCTGCTGGTGGTCTGTTTCGCGGGTCCTAAGCCTGCAGATAACTGGATTGGCCTGGTTTTTATGCTCCTGGTAGCAACCGAGGTAGCGGGCATTGCGCTGTGGCTGGGGCCGAAGCAGTCGGGATGGTGAACCGTGAGCAGGACCACCCGAATGCGAGCTACGTTGCAACGAGCCGCTTGGGCCTTAGCAACAATCCTGCTGTGACACCCAGGGTGAAGTGCTGCGTAAAGATCTCAATGGTATGGATGAAACGCTGTGTACCGGTCATGAGTTGATTGGGCACCAGCAGCAGTGAAAGGCCACCGGCGACCCACAGCAGAAGCCCCGCACAAATCGCGGTCTGCCACCGTCCCAGCCGCAGCGTGTAAATCGCAGGAACCACGGCCAGCGTAATCAGCAATCCGCGCGCGAATTGAATTCCCCAGAACCAGAAGCCCAATGGGGCGACTATGGAAGCCACGTCGGGGTAATACTTTTTCGTGAATAACTGATAGGTAATTCCGCCAAAGACCAGATAGTAGATAAGGAAAGCAACCCCACAGAGCGCGACCATCGCGGCTGCCTTCGCCAGGGGCAACCGTAACACTGGTTCCGTTGACGGGTGCGCCAATTTCAATACCTGCCAGAGTATGACCAACGCGATTGCTGCAATCAGATGGCTCACCGTGTCGGAGATCACGTTGCGGACCAGATGTTCCTGGATCAGCGGCGACTTGACAAAGAGCACTGCTTCAGACCAGACGGTAAGCACAGAGACCAGCAACAGTACGGGGACGATGACGCCGAACTGGCCTCTCGCGCTTGTCGGTCCGAACAACGCGATGGGCACGAACGCGGCGGTCATCACGACTCCCGACGTCCACCACCAAAACGCGTGGCCAGCTCCGAGTGCGGGAGACATGAATGCGACCCCGCCCAGTAGACAGTAGAGAACAACTCTGAGAACCATGGTCAGTTCCTTTTCTTAACTCTTGTCGTAACTTCTGATCGCCTTCCGCGCCCAGTTCAGCAGGCACTCGTAACTGTTGATTCCGCTCTCCAGGGCAAGACGGCCAGAGAGCGACATTTCCTTTCCATACTTCTCCAGATAGGTGTGCAGGACCGGTAAATAAGCGGCGAGTTCAGTCTTCAGCGCAGTGAGAAAGCGCAGGGATTCGGCGGGGCCAAGCGCTTCGTCCATGAAGCTGAATCGCAGCATCAGCTCGCCTGTGCCGCGGATCACGTCATCGCGAAGGATCGGCTGCCTCTGCCACCGCTTCAGTTCCCACGATCCAGCGGAGGTCAGGTGGAAGAGGCGGCGGCGGCGCATGCCGGATCGCTCCTGAATCCGGCTGCGGACCAGCCCGCGTTGCTCCAGACGGCGGAGCGCGGGATAGATTGACCCCGGACTGTCGCTGAAAGAGGTCATCGGCGTAGTCGAGAAGATCTTGCGCAGGTCATAACCTGAGCGGTCCTCCTGCTGAAGCAGCCCAAGGAGTGCGTATCCGAGGAGGGAGGTATCGCTTTGCATACGCGACATATTAGTACGTAACGTACTATTTGTAAATCAGAATTTTGTCTAACGGCCTTGGGTGGGAGCTTTGTCGCGCCTTATCAGGCCGAAAACGCCGATTTTCTTTGCACGGCTTTTGCGAGCTGCGTAGTCTAATAGGCCATGCACGCTACGGGTCGTCGGATTGTTCTCTGCGCTTACGCGCTTTTCTCTCTTTCCCTCTTCGGACCCCTGGGATCGGGTTGCAAATCACAGACGGCTTCGCAAAATAGCAACCAGACGCAGCCGAAAACCGCGGCACAGATCAACGCGC
>DATAQX010000534.1:0-1813 GCA_036264455.1 Silvibacterium sp.
CGTCGACAGCTCCCCTGGGTTCGCGCACCGGTCCCGAAGGCGATGATGAGAATCTCGATGACTCTTTCCCTTCGAGCGGCATTCCTTCACGAACCTTCTTGAATGATGGTGAACCACCACTTTTGATTGATCATCGTCATATAGATTCAGTGCACCTCCCTATGCGAGGGGACCTGTGCCCAAAAAAGCGAGGCCAGAGTGATTAGGTACTCAGTACTTTTCTTCCGTACACTTAATGCTCACCGAAAGCGAGAGCCAACTTGTCATCGAACTCAACACCATCTCCGAACCAGCTCTCGGCCATGAGGATGTTCTCATCTCGATGGAAGCGGCCCCGCTCAATCCGTCGGATTTTCCCTTGTCAGACGATCACAGCTCGAACCGGACGCCGAGGGCTGGCGTGTGCGGACAGGGTAGAGTAACCCATATAGAAAACGAAGGTTGGCTGCCAGGTAGGATCGCCGATGATTTTGTTAAGCAGGGCGATGCGAGAGGCCGGCCTGCCGAGCGCCCGCTCATGGTCCACCATTTCCACTGCCTCGTTACAAGGGCGGGCGGCCAAGCCGCGGGCGGTAGCGAAGAGATGCATGCGTTGCCAGAGTCGCCCGGCCCGCAAACACTGCTCGCGGTCGTATCGGTCACGCACGGCGATGAATCCGATCAGCGGCGCGCTGAGCATCAAATACGAATAGCCATTCTTCGTGCTGCGTGATGCAAGCCACGGGAGCATGCGCGCAGGCAACGTCTTGACAGTCGCCGTAGCGATGGGTGGTAGGCCGAAGGCATCGATGGTTAGACCATCGCGAAATTTCTGCACAGAACTCCATTTCATCCGGACCCAATGTTCACTGCCACGCTGAACTTCCGGATCGGAATAGAGCTCCGTGTTCGCGGCGGCACTGACTTCGGCGATTTTTTTTCGGTCGGAGTCATCCGTGAAGAGAAATAGCTTCACGCCTGCGTCGTCGCCCGGCAGTCGGCTGAGTGCTTCTAAGAAATCAGCCGGGATCGGTTTTTGCGAGTCGTACGCAGCACGATTGGTGTGGCGACGAGGAATGGCATCGTAAAGTTCGCTTGCTTGAAGCGTTCCCGGCGCGAGTTCCACCCGAGCTAAGAGTTCCGATTGGGGATCAATGGGAATCGGGCCGAGTTTTCCCGGAATGAGCGTCACAGTGGCTGCGTATCCGCTGGCAGCCGCCGCGAGCATCAGATTCTCCAGAGCGCAACCTATTCCGATGTGCTCTTCGCGCAAATACGGGTCGAGTGCGCCTACGTTTCTTTGGGTGTCGATGTGTAACTCAATCGAGGAATTCGTGATCTTGAATAGCCAGGGCTGGGTGTTATGCGGGCTGGCGGCAAGAATCGCGGCGCGCACCAGCACGAGCGGGCCATCGTTCTCGGTGTTGCGCCAGTCCTTCCAGGGCTCGTATGCAGGTCCTTCGCCGACGCTGAATACACCTTGGTCGTAGGCGCGCCACACGCCAGCGGTCGCGACGGCAACGGTCACAACTCCCGCGCCTTGCAGGAAGGCTCTGCGCCTCACGGCTCACCTCCTTTTTTGCGCGTTGTACTACAAGCTACAGCTCGACGGAAGTTATGTGCTGGGTCTCGGTATCCCAACGGTCGCAATAGTTGGGGGAACCGGATTCCTCACATCTATCCGCACCGAGCTCTCCCGGGCCGTTGCAAACCTTAGTTTCCGGTTATCCAACTAACTAGGCAAACTAAGCTCATTGGGAAAAATGCAAAATGCGCCTCAGGAAGATGACGAGCGCATTGGCCGGCAGGAGTATGCGTTCAACTGGCTTGTGGG
>DATAQX010000550.1:0-9226 GCA_036264455.1 Silvibacterium sp.
ACGTTGCTCAACGCCAATATCAGCGAGAAGGACCGCGACCATCGCGCGCGCTATGACGAACCGGATTACATCTGGTCGGCCGACTCGCAGCATCTGCTCTTCGATACCAGCGGCCAGCTGTGGCTCTACGATCTTGAGAAGGGTGTTGGTATACAGGTCGGCGACACCGGTATGCAGAGCGGCGACGATCCAAAGTTCTCGCCAGACGGAGAGTCCATTTCATTTGTGCGCAAGCATAATCTCTACGTGCAGAAGGCGCATGGAAAAGGCGCTCCACTGGCGCTGACGGATTCCCATGATGACACAATCCTGAACGGCGAGATCGACTGGGTTTATCTGGAAGAGCTGGATGTGCGCAGTAACTACTTCTGGTCGCCTGATTCGAAGCAGCTGGCTTATCTGCAGATGAATGAGACACAGGTGCCGATTTATCCCATTACCGACTGGATCACGGTTCACGCCACAGTCGACGAGCAGCGCTATCCGCAGCCGGGCGACGCTAATCCCTCAGTGCGCGTGGGCGTGGTCAACGCCAGCGGCGGTGCGACGCGCTGGCTGAAGGTTCCCCTCGATGCAGGCAATGATTACATTCCGCGCTTCGGCTGGGTGAATCCGCACACGGTATGGGTGGAGACGCTGACCCGCGACCATAAGCACATGAACCTCTACTTCGCTGATGTGCGTTCAGGCGAGGTGAGGCTGGTGCTCGCACAGTCCGAACCTAAGTACTTCACCATGACTTACGATGTGAAGTTCGTCGGCGATCACCAGTTCCTCATCCAGAGCTGGCGCGACGGATTCACGCACATCTATCGCTATACTTTCGACGCCAAAAACCCGCTTGCAGCAGAGGCACAGCTTGCAAATCAGCTGGAGAGTGGACCGTACGAGGCTTCGGCAATCAAAACAGTGGATGAGAGCACGGGCACTGTCTATTACATTTCGAACGAAGGCGATTCGCGGGAAGAGCAGGTGTGGGCGGTGCAGCTGGATGGCACGGGCAAGCGCCGCGTCACGAAGACGCCGGGCGTCCACGATCCTGATTTTCCGGAAAAGGGCGGGTCGTTCATCGATAAGGCGTCCAGCAGCATGGTTCCGGATTCGGTGAGCTATTGCACTGCGCAGGGCGAGTGCACACCATTCTGGCAATCGCATCCGATCGAGGATCACTCTCTGGTCGCACCTGAGAATCTGGAACTGAAGGCTGCGGACGGTGTTACGACGCTTTACGGTACGCTCCAGTTGCCGGTGGGCGCGACAGCCCCAGGCAGCGTTCCGCTGATCGTGAATCCTTACGGCGGGCCGGGCATAGATGCGGCAAAAAATGCATGGCACGGCAAGAGCTTTCTCTTCGATCAGCTGATGGCCGAGCATGGTTTTGCTGTGCTGCATGTGGACAACCGCGGCATGGCGGGACGCGGGCGCGATTTTGAGCAGGCCGCTTATCACAACTTCGGGCCGCCGCAGTTCGCCGACCAGATGGCGGCGGTGGATCAGGTGCTCGCCAAATATCCACAGCTGGATGCGCACCGTATGGGCTGGTGGGGATGGAGCTGGGGCGGTTCATTCACGCTTTACGCGCTCACCCACACCGACCGCTTCCTGGCCGGGGCCTCGGGCGCGCCGGTGACTGACTGGCGCAACTATGACTCGATCTATACGGAGCGCTATATGGGGCTGCCGACGGAAAATGCCGCGAGCTACGATGATGACTCAGTGCAGAACAGCGCGAAAAACCTCAAAGGGCACATCCTCATCCTGCACGGCACGGGCGATGACAATGTGCATTTCGCCAACACCATCCAGTTCATTCAGAAGCTGCTGGATAACGGCATTCCCTATGACTACAACGTCTTTCCGCGCAAGACGCATTCGGTCGCCGGGCCCATCGCGCAGACAGAGCTTTTTAACCGGCTGCTATCGCACTTTGAGACGTATGTGAAAAACGGGCAGACCAGCCCATAGCTGTACGGCAAAAGAAGACTGGCCGACGGGAGAGTCCGTTGGCCGAATCTCATTGCGTATAGCGTCTTCAGGCTTGTCGTGTTCTAGCCGGTTGGGTGAGTGCTGGCTCCAGAGCCTGGAACAACGCGAACCGCAGCGGAAAAGCCCTTGGGCTTCGCTACGCTCGCATCGGCAGCGGCCAGATTCTCTACAGCAACGGGATTTGCTGGAGTGCTGCCCTTGACCTTTCGGCCCGGGGCGGAGGTTACTGCATCTTTCGTCGTAGTGGTTTTCAAAACTGTCTCCCTTTCTCTTGTTGGCGCAAATGATTCCGTGTCGATTTTTAGAACTCTCGCATAATCATCGATATAGAACGGTACCAGGAGGAATTGGGGGCCGTGGAAAAATCCTACGCCGCGTCTTGCCCCTGTGCAACCATGAAATGATCGGGAACCGCACCTGTGATCAATATCGGGACAACTGTGGGCGGAATGGAGGGCAAGAAATGCATCCAGCCGAGCGGCCGGACATAAACGATCCTGTACGCGGCCATGCAACGCTTGGCGATTTTGAACTCACGATCCTGAGCGATGGCACTTACTACCTGGATGGCGGAGCCATGTTTGGGGTAGTGCCTAAACCGCTGTGGGAAAAGCGAGCACCTGCCGACGAGCAAAATCGCATTCTGCTGGGATTGAATACTGTCATTGTCCGCACGGGGAGACACACGGTTGCCATCGAAACGGGAATCGGTAACAAGCTCAGTGACAAATTACGCGCTATTCACGAAGCGAAGGAGCAGCTGCCACGTGCTTTCGAAGCAGCCGACATTCGACCCGGGGAAATCGATATCGTCATCAATTCGCATCTGCACTTCGACCACTGCGGATGGAATACCACACGCACAGCAGACGGACGGATCGCGCCTACCTTCCCCAATGCACGGTACTTCGCGCACCGCGGCGAGGTGGAGCACGGCCACCTGCAACTCGAACGCGACGCCATCAGTTACATCAGCGTGAACTACGATCCGTTAATCGAGAGCGGACAGATGACGCTGCTCGATACAAAGCCAGGACAAGCAGAAGAAATCGTCCCGGGCATTACGGTGGAATGCTTTCCCGGTCACACGGCGCAGATGCTCGCGGTGCACATCGATTCAGGTGGGAAGCGCGCCTGCTACGTCTCGGATCTTATCCCCACGAGCGCGCACCTGGATGTGACCTGGGTGATGGGATACGATCTCGATCCACTTACGTGTATCGAGCAGCGCAAGCGGTTTTATGCACGGGCAATTCCTGAAGAATGGCTCGTGCTTTTTACACACGATCATCACACGCCGATGGGCTATATAACGTGGAACGACAAGAAGAAGCCAGTGATGAGGCCAGGAGTCTGAGGACACCGGACCTCATCGCGGCAGTTAGCTAGGCTGTCCTTTGATGTTCCTGTCCCGATCCGGCGTGAGAGCTGCCCGAGGTCTTTGCAGTGCCTGATGCCGCACCCGACAGGGCCTGTGCAACGGCGACCCCAATCGGGGATCCCATTCCGGTGCATGCATCCCATCCTGGTCCCGCGGAGAAGGAGCCGTTGTTGCCCTGAGTGATGTCATGGAAAGCACTGGACGTGGCGTAGAGCGTGGGGTTCACAAATCCTACCGGCTTACCTATCTGTTGGTTGGTCAGCGCAATGAGCGCAGCCCACAGGGGAGCCACTGCACTGGTTCCTCCCACCACTTCGCTGGAGCCGTCGACGAGGATGTTATATCCCGTGGTTGGCGAGGCATCGCCTGAGACATCGGGCACGCCGCGCCCACCCGTCGTGCCGGACGGCTTGGGAACATTGGCGTTATTCTGCCAGGTGGGCAGTGCGAAATAGGTGCTCACGCCTCCGCCGGTTGCCCCACCGTCGACGCCGTCGTTCCACACGACTTCGCTCTGGATCGTAGTACCGCTTCCCTCGAGCTTCGTGCCGCCGCAGGCCAGCACGTGAGGGCTCGATGCTGGAAAATCAACATTGTTCCCCCCACCGCTCACGCCGTCGCTTGATCCATTGTCTCCCGAGGCAACCGTGATGGTAATGCCCAGCGCGCCTGCAGACTTGCAAGCGTTGTCGATTGAGTTCATCGAGGACTTCGTCCAGCCCGACTCGGGGCCACCCCAACTGATCGAGATCACCGTAGGAGCGTTTGCCGTGTCATGTACGGCGGTGGTAATTGCATCGAGGAATCCTTGAGCGGTGTTGGTCGTAAAGTACACGGCGATCTTCGCGCCGGGCGCTACCGCCGCCGCCACCTCAATATCCAGCGCCACTTCGCCGTCGGCGCTGTTAGGGTTGGTGGGCGCATTCGCCGCTCCGTCCACCGAAACCGCCACTACCGTCGGCGGGGTAAGGCCCAGGCCGGAAAAATATGTTTGAAGGTCGCTCGCGTTGTAGCCGCCGCCCAGCTCGATGATGCCGATCGTCTGGCCGCTTCCATTCACACCCGACGGAAAGTCATAGAGGGCGGCTACCTGCATCGGGTTGTAACTGGGGTCTGCAGCCTTCGGCTTCTTTTTTTTGTCCCTGAAGCGAAGGTGAGGCGTTGCGATGGGCCGCGTATCCAGTCCCAGCACGGACTCGATGATGCCTAAGTGCTCGGCCGGTACTGAAATGCCTCCCTGAAACGCGTGGAATTTGTGACCTTCGCGTTCGTAGTCATGGAGATCAACGCCAAAAGCTGCCTCGAGAGCCTGCGCTGTTCCGCGCAGGACCATCGTCCGGCGCGCCAGGCTCGAAGCCCCTTCATCCACAGAAAGTCCGTGGTCGTGGGCAAACTTACGCAGAGCATCGAAATCCGCTGGGTCGGCGGCGTACTTCTCGTTGAATTCCTGGCGCGAAATGGTGCGCCCGCCGAGAGCTTCCAGGTCCAGGTGATTCTTTCGCCTTACGATGACGGAGACGCTGATGATCTGTTGCGGGGAGGTCTTTCCAGTATCGGTCGCATTGTGGGGAGCCTGGCGCTCGGTTTCGGGTAGCGGCACACGTTTTTGGGATGGAGTCGTCATCGCATTCACCTCGTTTTAGTTTCTGATGCGGAGCTGGTTCCACAGGCTAACTGGATACCGCCTTGGGGCTTCTCTGCATTCGTACAAGACATGACCTCGAACCGCGTTGTAAAGATCACCAAAGTTCAGCATGCTTCGGTGAAAACTTGCGATTGCCAGCGAGCATTCTACGAGAAATCAATCCATGCACGACCTACTAGTGTTTTGAGCAATTCATACGTTACATGAATCTGTCGTTCTGCCCGAAGCACCACTACGGCCCCGCAAAGAAAATGCTCCGCTTACGCGGGTTGCCGATCCCCATGGCTCGGCGGCTGCGATATTACAAGAAAGCGAGCGCTGCTGCCAGAGCGATTCAGCGCCTGATGCGGCTGGCCAGGAGCTATCTCCAATCCTTGCCGTGCCAGGAGCGGATACAGGTGCCCCTCAACCTCCATCGTAAGTTCACCCTCCAGCACGTAAAAGAACTGTCGCGACCGCGTGTGAAAATGTCGAAGCTCTTCCGTCGCGGGAGGCATGAGTTCCTCAATCACGCTCAGGCTTTCACCGCGCAACAAGTGCCAGCCATCGCAGACATTGCCCCACACGTAGTGTTCGGCATTCGAAACGCTGATCGGTTCGTTCATAGCGGAATGTTGCCATGTTTTTTGGGAGGGTTTTTGTCGCGCTTGCCGTCAAGCATTTCGAGCGCCGCGATCAGCCGACGGCGGGTTTCGTGGGGCAGGATCACGGCATCGACATAGCCCCGCTCGGCGGCGACCCAGGGATTCGCAAACTGCTCGCGGAATTCGTGTACTTTCTCCGAGCGCGCCGCGGCCAGCAGTTCCGCTTTGCGCTCGTCCGAAAGCGGACCCTCGGCAGCCTCGGCCTGCTTCAGGACCTGCTCCAGTTCGCGGCCATAGACGATGTTCACCGCGCCCTCCGGTCCCATCACGGCGATCTCAGCTGTGGGCCAGGCGAGGTTCAGGTCGGTGCGGATGTGCTTCGAACTCATGACGCAATAGGCGCCGCCATAGGCTTTGCGGGTGATCACGGTGAGCTTGGGCACGGTTGCCTCGGCGAAGGCGAAGAGCAGCTTGGCGCCGTGGCGGATGATTCCGCCATATTCCTGGTGCACGCCGGGCAGAAATCCGGGAACATCCTCAAGCGTAATGAGCGGGATGTTGAAGGCATCGCAGAAGCGCACAAAACGAGCCGCCTTCACGCTGGCGTCAATATCGAGGACGCCGGCCAGAAACGCCGGCTGATTGGCGACGATGCCCACCGGCCGTCCATTCATGCGGGCGAAGCCGATGACGATGTTGCGGGCAAAATGCTCGTGCACCTCGAAGAAGTAGCCGTCGTCGACCAGCCGCTCGATGACCAGCTTGATGTCGTAAGGCTGGTTCGATTCGGCGGGCACGAGGGTATCGAGTTCGCGGTCGGCGCGGGCGGCAGGATCAGTGCAGGCACGGCGCGGTGGGTCTTCGAGGTTGTTCGACGGAAGAAAACTCAACAGCTCGCGCACCATGGCTACGCACTCCCGGTCGTTGTGCGCCATGAAGTGGGCTACGCCGGAGATTTCATTGTGCGTCGTGGCTCCGCCCAGCTTTTCTTTGGTCACCTCTTCGTGGGTCACTGTCCTGATCACGTCGGGACCGGTGACAAACATGTAGGAAGTCTTGTCGACCATGAGCGTGAAGTCGGTGATGGCGGGCGAATAGACGGCTCCGCCGGCGCAGGGGCCGAGAATTGCGGAAATCTGCGGAATAACTCCGCTGGCCAGCGTGTTGCGAAGAAAAATGTCGGCGTATCCGGCCAGCGAGACAACGCCCTCCTGGATGCGTGCGCCACCGGAATCATTCAATCCGACGATGGGCGCGCCTACGCGCATGGCCATGTCCATCAGCTTGACGATCTTGGCGGCGTTCGACTCCGACAGCGATCCGCCAAAGACGGTGAAATCCTGCGCGAAAACGAAGATCGTGCGCCCTTCGACCTTCCCATAGCCGGTCACGAAGCCGTCTCCCGGAACGCGCTTCTCGGCCATCCCGAAATCCGTGCATCGGTGGGTTACAAACTTGTCAGTTTCTTCAAACGTGCCTTCGTCGAGCAGCAGGTCGATGCGCTCACGCGCCGACAACTTCCCTTCGCTGTGCTGCCGTTCGCGCCGTTCCTGGCCGCCGCCTTCTTCGGCCAGCCGGTCGCGCCGCGCAAGTTCGCCCACTCCACGATTTTCCATCGTGTCGGATTATAGATGGCTGCGGCCTTGCCGACAGGCTGTCCGAGGTGGATAGATTCAGACCGAGGGGTTTAAAGATTATGAAAGGACTCGAAAAGACCAGGCTTTCGCCCAGCCTGCAAAGATGACGACAATTTCATCCGGTAGCGATGAAATTCTGCGAGCAGACTTAGTACACTTCGCGATGAAACAGATCGTCCTTCTCTTCGCACGGAGTGCACACGCATCCGACTGCGCACCCAATGAGCACGCCCACGCCGATGGTGACCAGGATCGCGGGCAAGTAGTCGCTCAACTGGGATAAGTGGTACAGAATATCGTGCATCTTCGTGAACCACATAAAACAGCTCCGATACCTAAGAATGCTGAAACCTTAGAAAGGTTTCCTGCATCACGGGGTCTCAGGTGAAGACATCATCTCACCTCCGTGCCCAATACGAAAGACGGTTTTGGCCCTGCGAAAGTCGAAGTGCCAGTCTGGCATGATCCAGACGGCGTTTGTCCCACTACGATAATTTTCGCGCGGCTGCCTTGAAAATAGGCGAAAATAAGGCGAAAATAACCTCGTACGCTCCCTTCATGACATCGGATACTCAGCCTCGCATCCGCTGGCTCTTCCTTGATCTGAACTCATACTTCGCCTCGGTGGAGCAGGAGCTGCGTCCTGAGCTGCGCAATCGTCCGATAGCCGTGGTGCCCGTGATGGCCGATACCACCTGCGCCATCGCTGCCAGCTATGAGGCCAAGGCCTTCGGTGTGCATACTGGCACGCAGGTGGGGGAGGCGAAGCGACTCTGCCCCGGCATTGCGCTGGTCGAGGCCCGCCATGAGTTGTACGTTGATTACCACCACAAGATTGTCAAAGCTGTCGAGCTGTGCGTCCCTGTCTCTGCTGTAATGTCTATCGACGAAATGGCGGCAAGCTTGATTGGGCGCGAACAGCCGCTGATGGCGGCTATCGACCTGGCCCGGCGCGTCAAAGCCTCGATTCGCGAACATGTAGGGTCGACCCTTCGCTGCTCGGTGGGTCTTGCGCCGAACCGCTATCTGGCCAAGATCGCTTCGGACATGGAGAAGCCGGACGGCCTGGTGGCCCTGACTCCGGACATTTTGGAAGCGGCGCTCAGCGGCCTGACACTGCGCGATCTGCCCGGAGTCGGGGCACGCATGGAGCGGCGACTCAACGACTGCGGCATTCGCACCATGGCGCAATTGCTGGCACTGACACGCAAACAGATGAACGACGCCTGGGGCGGCATTGGCGGCGAAAAGCTGTGGCACTGGCTGCGCGGCGAAGATTTCAACGATCCGGAGCTCGAACATCAGAAGTCAATCAGCCAGAGCCATGTGCTGCCGCCCGAGCTGCGCACGCACGAGGGCTGTTACGCAGTGGCACACAAGCTTCTGCATAAAGCCGCAATGCGGCTGCGCGCAGCACAGTTGTGGACCACGAATGTTTCGTTGTCGATTAAATTTGCCGTTCCCAAGGCCAATACGCGGCGACTGCACAATTCGGGCATTCCCCAGGCTGGATGGTCACACGGAACTACGGTGGTGGAGTGCCAGGACAATCAGACGCTGGTCGAGGCGCTGGTGAAGCTTTGGGCGCTGCGGCCGCAGGGCGCGCAACATCAGAAGCCTTTCTACGTGGGCGTGTGGCTGGGAAACCTCGTGCCTGATCAGCTTCACACGCTCAGCCTCTTCTCGGGATTGGAAAGCGAATCGCGACGCACGCGCCTTTCGAGCACCATGGATGCGCTGAACCACAAGTATGGGCTGGATACTCTGATGCCGGCGAGCATGCTGCTGGCCAAGGCCGCCGCGCCTACACGTATTGCGTTTACGAGTATTCCGGATCTGTTTGAGTAGCCCAAGCCCGCCGGATGTCGATATCATTGGGTCGCACTGAATTCCTGAGCCGGTGATGATCGAACTCGCAAAGAACAGGACCGGAGTTTACCTCGTTCTCTGGCTTCTTCTCATTGTCTATGCGGCTTCTAGGGTTCTGCAGGTT
>DATAQX010000336.1:0-5669 GCA_036264455.1 Silvibacterium sp.
TGAACAATCATCCCGCGTCCGCCCCACCCCCAGCCCCATCCGCCCCACCCCCACGGGTGGCTGTTGTTGAGCCACGCGCCCATCGCGATCCCCGCGCCAAAACTCAGCAGCGACGCTGCCACTACGTCCCCCGTGCTTGGCCCGCTCGACCACACCTGCTGCGGCTGGTATTGCGGAACAAACACCACTTGGGGATTCGCCGGCTGAATCACCACCACCTGCACGCCCCCGTCCTGTTGCAGCGAGACCGTCTGATACTCATTGGTGTCGAGCGCACCCCTGGCAAAGGCGTCCTGACGCAGCGTCTGAATCGCCGCCATCACCGCCTGTTGGTCGGCCTTGAACGCTTGCCCCAGCGCGGCATAATCGTCAAGATTTTCGGCCATCATGTCCAGCACTGTGGGAAAATTCACCAGCGAAACGAAAGCCGGATCGAAGCCCTGCTGTTGCGCCGCATCTGTCAGCGCCTGTGGATCCAGGTTGCTATTGCGCCTCATCCACAGGTCCACATCATGGATCTGTTGCGGATCCGTTGAAGCCGCGGTTATCTGCGCCACCAGCGCATCCGGAAACAGGGCAAACGGCGCCACGAGTTGCTTCAGCTGATCAGGTGTAAGCCCAGCTTGCGCATAACCCACTCCGCTTGCAAACCAGAGGCCGGCAACCAGAACACCCAGGACGATCACGAGAACCCTGCGAGGGACCATCGAGCATCTCCTTCCCAACCGTAATCTGAAGTTTCAGACCACGTACCAGCCACCACCGGTTAAGGAACGCCGTAGCACAGGCAGCCTCAGCCGGACAATTATATGACAGACTCCAAAACCAAAGTTTTCGCCATCTGTTGTGCATCATATCGCCGTTACCTCCGTGACCTGTGCGAAATCGCTTCAGGCTCCTATGCTGAATCACCATGCTCAGGCCAGCATCGAGCCTCGCCATCCTGGCGCTCGCGCTTGGATCCACTGCCGCCCTTGCCGCAGGAGCCAAACCACACACGGTTGCCCCCCACTCTGTAAGCTTAGGAGGCGCCCGCAAAGTTCCCTACTCCATCAACGGAGACCCTGCCGGAGCCCGCAAGGAGGAAACCGAACTCCGCATTCGGCCCCTCGTCGTCGACAGCAAAATCAAGGATTGGACCACCGGAGACGCCCACGACATCACTGACCGTAGTTTTGTTGTCCGTCGCGCCATCCGCCTGAATGATGCCCTCCCCACGGATGCAGGTGGCCATGCAGGGGCCGGACGCTGGGTTTGGCAGCGCGGCCCCTGGCTGCTCATCGACCGCGTCAGCGGCAAGGTCACCGCCCTGCGTCTGCCCGGCTACGACCCTGCCGTTTCTGATGTCGCCTGGTTCCGTGACTACGCCGCCTACTGCGGACTCAACTCCACCGGTCGTCAGCTCTACGCCGTCGTCGCCCAGATCGCCGCCCGCAAGCCGTTGCTCAACAAAAAGCTGCGCGAGTGGGACCCCTCCGACCATCCTTCCCCCGCCTGCACCCCGGCCTCCTGGCAGCGCGAACCCCTGCGCGTCGCCTTCCAGCCAACCGGAGGTCAGCCGGTCAGCTTCGACCTCATCGGCCTCTCCGCCGTGCTGGTCGAAGACGGCGATACGACGGACACCGACCCCAGCAACTAACGGCTGGGGTTGATAAAAATGATGTCATCCTGAGCGGAGCACGCGAAGCGTGCGTAGTCGAAGGACCTGCTTTTTTCCAGACATCGCTCCCGGGTCTAAACTTCTCTCATGGAACCTTTGGACGATCTGCTGAAACTTGCCGAGATAGCTCACGGCCATCTCTGCGCCGGTCAGATCCTCGGCGTGCGCATGGCCATGCTTGGTTGCCGTCGCCTGGGAATCGAAGAGCCGCGCGGCAAGGACCGCAAGCGCCTCGTCACGTATGTCGAGATCGACCGTTGTGCGACAGACGCAATTGGCGTCGTCACTGGATGCCGCCTCGGTAAGCGGGCCCTCAAGTTTCGCGATTGGGGGAAAATGGCGGCGACTTTCGTCGATCTCGAAACCAACCGCGCCCTGCGCATCGCCGCTCGCGAGTCATCGAAGGCGCGCGCCCGCGAGCTGTATCCGGAGATCGAAAACAAGAACCAGCAGCAGATGCGCGCCTATCGCGAGCTGCCGGATAGCGACCTCTTCGCCGAAGAATGGGTGCAGGTGCAGATCGAGCCGAAAGAATTTCCCGGTTACAAGGGCGCGCGCATCGCCTGCGCCGTGTGCGGCGAAGGCATCAATTACGAGCGCTTCATCGAGCACAATGGCCAGACGCTTTGCCTCGCCTGCGCCGAGCCGGAAAACCGCTACTATCAACCTCTCGGCGCCAAAGAGTATGTAACTTCATCTGTGACGATCACCGGATCAAGATGCGACTGCCCTTAGCTACGATTGCTATAGATGAAACGAGGCGGCGTGCTTTACAGCATACTCTTCCATTGCAGTCCAGATTGATTCGTCTCCGCAAACTTCATCACCAAGTTCAAAAAACTTGTCCGATTCATTCAGTGAATCCATGAAGGCATTGCGTTCTTCCTCATGCTCGTGCGGGTTCTCGAAGGGAAACATTGCAACCGATCGCTCCAGATTCTCTGCAGCTTGAGTCGCTCCGATACGCCGATAAGCATCTGCGAACATCGAGTAGGGCGGAGAAAAGGGAAAATTGTTTTCAAAGGCGTAGCGGAACGCGCCGTTATCGACCATCCCTTGGAAATGGTAGAGAACAGCGATAGTTAGTAGAGGAGTGTCTAGTTTGAGCGGGTCACCGCCGACACGTTCCAGTTCCGCAAATGCATAGTCCGCAGCACGATCAAGAAAATCCTGCTCTGCCATATCCCCTCAAACTACAACTTACAGCCTCTCCGCAGCCTGCCCCACCCGAAAAACCGTCGATTCTGTGAAGTGTTTCCCGAGAATCTGTATTCCGATCGGCAAACCCGACCGCGACTCGCCGCATGGCACCGAAACTCCGCAAATCCCCGCCAGGTTCGCCGTCACTGTGTAAATGTCAGCGAGGTACATGGCCATCGGATCATCCGTCTTCTCGCCCAGCTTGAACGCAGGAGTCGGCGCTGTCGGCGTGACGATCGCATCTACCTCGTCGAAGGCCGCGAGAAAGTCGTCCGTCAGCAAACGACGCACCTGCTGCGCCTTCTTGTAATAGGCGTCGTAATAGCCCGCGCTCAACACGTAGGTCCCGAGCAGAATGCGGCGCTTCACCTCCGCGCCGAACCCGCCCTCGCGTGAGCAGTGATACATCCCCGCAAGCGTCGGCGTGTTCGCCGCGCGATATCCATAGCGCACGCCATCGAAGCGCGCCAGGTTGGCGCTCGCCTCGGCAGTCGCGATCACGTAGTACGTAGGCACGGCATATCTGGTGCGCGGCAGCGAAACCGGCACGATCTCCGCGCCCGCTGCCTTCAGCCGCTGGATGGTGGCTTCAACAGCCTCACGTACTTCGGGATCAAGCCCTTCGCCAAAGTACTCGGGAGGAACACCCAGGCGCATCCCGGCCACGCCCTTGTCGATATCGGCCAGATAATCCGGAACGGGCTCCGTCGACGACGTCGCATCCATCGGATCGTGCCCGGCAATCACGCCGAGAACTTTCGCCGCATCGCGCACCGTCGCCGCAAACGGCCCCACGCGATCGAGCGATGAGGCAAAGGCAATCAGCCCGTAACGCGAGACGCGCCCATAAGTCGGCAGCACGCCCACCACACCGCAGAACGACGCCGGCTGCCGGATCGATCCGCCCGTGTCCGTGCCCAGCGTAGCCACCGCCATGCCTGCCGCCACCGCCGCCGCCGATCCACCGCTCGATCCGCCGGGAACGCGATCCGTCGCATGCGGATTCCGCACCGGCCCATACGCCGAGTTCTCGTTCGACGACCCCATCGCGAACTCATCGCAGTTCAGCTTGCCCAGCAGCACGGCACCCGCATCGATGAGCCGCTGCACTGCCGTCGCCGTATAAGGAGGTCGATAACCTTCCAGAATTTTCGAGCCCGCCGTCGCCGGCTGCCCGTCGACGACCAGCACATCCTTGATGCCCATCGGCACGCCCGCCAGCGGAGGCAGAGTCTCGCCTGCCGATGCCCTTGCGTCGATCTCCGCGGCCCGCGCCAGCGCGCCTTCGCGATCGAGCGACAGAAATGCGTGAATCGTCGCATCCTCTTCGTCAATGCGGCTGAAGCACAACCGCGCCGCTTCCACCGCTGTCGTCGTGCCCTTCGCGACGCCTTCCACAAGCTCGTCAATCGTAGGCAGCTTCACTTCTGAAATTTTCGTCGTCATGGAATCAATCTAAGCCTTGTCATTCTGAGCAAAGCGCGTAGCGCGGAGTCGAAGGACCTGCTTTTTGCCTGGGCTATGCAAATCCTGATCCTTAAATACGTCCCGTTTTTAACGCTCAATTACCTTGGGGACTTTGAAAAAGACCCCGTCCGACTCCGGAGCAGCCGCCATCACCCGTTGTCGATCGAGGCAGGGCGTCACGCGGTCTTCACGCAGCGCGGCCGTCGCGTCTTCGCCACCGCGCCGCAGCACCTCGGAGACCTGCGCCATCGGCGCCACCGCTGACGTATCCAGCTCATTCAACTGCGCCACATAACCGAGAATAGCGTTCAGATCACGCTGCATGCGGACACTCTCCACCTCGGTCAGCTCCAGGTTCGCCAGCTCCGCTACCCGGCGCACATCTTCAGCGGCAACTCGTTCATTTTCAGACATAGACGGCTTTGTCGATCAATTTCCGGAAATCACTTTCATGTTACTATTTTTTTCTGTTCAATCATCGCAGATCTGCCTTGGGAGGAAAATTGAGGTACAGATCGCCGATCAGATTTGCCGAGAGAACCTTTTGGAATGTACGTAGTCGGGGTTTGCTTCCGGATCGTTTTTTGAAGGCAGGCCGAGGCGTAATTCATGTTGGCGCGAACACAGGACAAGAAAGGTTCATGTATGCTCGTTACGGCTTGAAAGTAGCCTGGGTCGAGCCGATCCCCGATATCTTCAGGGAACTCCAGTCAAATTTGACCGACTTGCCCGATCAAACTGCCTACAATTGTCTGATCGCGGCGCAGGACGGAATGAAATACGAGTTTCACGTCTCAGATAACGAAGGCTCATCCTCATCGATTTTGGAACCCTCCAAGCAGCTTGCTGAGGAATGGACCAAAATCAGTTTTTACTCGATTGAGCTGGAGGCGCTCTCCTTACCTACGTTTATTCGCACGAACGGCATAAACCTGGCATCTTTTGACATCTTGGTCCTCGATGCACAGGGTGCGGAATTGCTTATCCTGGAAGGCGCGAAAGAGATTCTGTCTTGTTTCCGATACATCAAATCCGAGGCTGTAAACTTTGAGGTCTACTCCGGCTGCTGCCAACTGCCGGAATTGGATGCATTCCTGTCAAAACACCGATTCAAACAAAAGGGCCGGTTTATCTTATCAAGGTCACCTAAAGGCGGACGCCAATGGGATGTGCTGTACCAGCGCGTCTAGTCTTCCTCAGGCCATCTCCGCCAGCGTCTCCGCCAGTGCATCTTCCCATCTCTGCAATGCAACTCCGAACCGAGAGAACAGCTTCGCATTCGACAACACCGAATTCTTTGGCCTTCGCGCCGGCGTAGGATACTCCGTGTCCGGAATGCCAA
>DATAQX010000010.1:0-2607 GCA_036264455.1 Silvibacterium sp.
GGAGCGTCCTGGATTGGCGACTCAGCCCTGGGCGCGAAACTAGGAATCGAATGGCTACGCTTTGCCGATCCGATTGCGGCCATCGTCGTTTCCTTTCTCATCCTGCATTTCGCCTGGCGGCTGGCCTGGCGAACCATTGAAGCGCTCACCGACTCCGTCCCGCGTGAGACCCGCAGCCTTGTTCTTCAGGAGCTGGAACGCATCGACGGAGTTCTCTCTATCGACCAGGCGCGTATGCGCCGCGCCGGAGGCGAGTATTTCGCCGACTTCGCCCTCTCGCTCTCACGCCAGCTCACTTTCCAGCGCACGGAAGAGCTGGTGCAAGAGGCGACGGCCGCCGTCCGTCGCGTTCTTCCCGGCGCCGATGTTGTCATTCACACCGTTCCGCGCTCCACGGTCGCCGAGAGCATTTTCGACAAGGTGCGCGCCGTCGCCTCGCGCAACAACGTTGTTCTGCATGACGTAAGCATTCAGTCCTTCGGTGGAAAGTTGCGCGTCGAGCAACACATTGAAGTCAAGGAAACCATGCCGCTACGCCAGGCGCATGACTTCGTTCGCCGTATCGAGGACGAAATTCGCCGGGAATTGCCGCAGGTCTCCTCTGTGCTTACCCACATCGAGAGCGAACCGGCCACCATTGAGCAACCGCAAAGCCTGGAACGCGACCGCAAGCTCGAAACCCAACTGAGACAGGCTGCTTCCCAGCTTCCTGAGATCATCGATATTCATGAGGTTACAACCGGCCGCGTCGGCGACAAGCTTCAGCTCTCATGCCACTGCACGCTGCCAGACGAGCTGCCCATGCAGCGTGTCCACGAGGTGATCACCGAGCTCGAAGATCGATTCAAACTGGAGCGCCCCGAAATCTATCGCATCCTTATCCATCCCGAACCCGCAACCGATAACCACCATCACTGAGGCAAGAGCTATGATCGCCAGCGCAGAGTGGAAACAAGGCATGCTTTTTGAAGGCCGCTCCGAAAGCGGCCACGCCATAACCTTCGATGCAAGCGCCGCCCATGCGGCCGGCCCAACCCCGATGGAGGCCGTGTTGGCCGCGCTTTGCGCCTGCACCTCGGTCGATGTTGTCAGCATTCTCGAGAAGAAACGCGAGCCCATCGCCGGCCTCACAGTTTCGGGAACAGCCGAGCAGGCCCCGGCGCCACCGCGCGTTTTTACCCGCATTCATCTTGTTTACCGCATTGCAGGAAATGTGACGAAGAAAGCGGCAGAAGATGCTGTGGCGCTTTCGAAGAACAAATACTGCTCCGTTTCGAAGATGCTGGAGAAGGCCGTGGAGATCGACTACTCCATCGAGTACGCTGGATAAGTGTTTCGCGCCTTTCAATTCCTGCTTATTGTGCTCATGCTTGCCTTGCTGGCCATGCTCGCCGCTGTGACCACGATGCACTTCGCCATCCACGGAGCAGAGGTCACCGTTCCCAGCTTTAAGGGACTCACAGTTGCAGAGGCCACGGATAAAGCTGCCGCGCTCGGCTTGAACCTCAAGGTCGACAGCCACTTTTACAGTGTTGACATACCTGTGGGCCACGTCCTCAGTCAGTCGCCCGCAGCAGGAACCGTGGTTCGCCGCGAGTGGCACGTTCGTCTCACGGAGAGTCTCGGCCCACAGCGTGTGGCCATTCCCGACTTGACCGGTTCCGATCAGCGGCTTGCTTCTATCCAGATCCGGCGCGTCGGCCTGGAGCTTGGAGATACAGCGGATATGCCCTACGCTTACGCGTCCCCGGGCACTGTCATCGCGCAGAATCCTGCGCCAGATGCCGCCGGGGTCGAGCGCCCCAGCGTTGGTCTGCTCATTGCTGCTCCCCCCCTCGAAGCAAATGGCGGTATGGTCATGCCGGACTTTACCGGCCAGGTATTCTCATCAGCCGCGCTGGTCATCACCCGCGCCGGACTCAAACTTGCGCCCGTTAAGACTGCCCAGGTGACCGTGCCGGATGTCGCAAGCACCACTTCGGCACAGCTGCCGCAGCCCATTCTTCCCATCGGAACCGTGACAGGCCAGAGCCCACCGCCCGGCCATCGCGTAGATGCGTCGACCCCCATCGAACTCACCGTCGCGCAGTAGAATTCGCTGCAAAGGCGCGTTCCAGGCGCTCATTTCCGGCAATCAGCGCCTTCAGCCGCAGTAGTATCTCTTCGGATGGCAACGAGCGGAGGAGTGCCTCGACTACCTGGTCAGCGCCAATCGAGTCACCCTTCACGAGACCAAGTAAGAACTCTGTGGCTGCACTTTGCCGCGTTAACGCCATCGCCGAGAGCAATGCCGAGCGAAACCAGGGATCGCGCGCCTTCTCCCAACGCGTCTTCAATATTTCAAAGGCTTCAGGCGAATGCGTGGCAGCCATGGCCAGAGCCGCCTCGCCTGCCGCGTCGTCTTCCGTGGCAAGGAAGCGGCTCACCCACGGCAGAGCGAATGCGCCCTCGATCCGCAGTACGCCAGCGTAGCAGCCGCCCAGAATCTCCGGTTCCTCGTCACCACCTATTTGCGCGCGCAGTCGCAGCAGGAGAGAAGCGGCAGGTGAGCCTATCTGCTCGACGGCGCGGACGGCATCGCCGCGAGCTGATTTGTCCGTGTCCACC
>DATAQX010000125.1:0-7426 GCA_036264455.1 Silvibacterium sp.
ATGGGCGCGGGCCGGGGCAGAATCATTCGCCAGCTTCTGACCGAAAGCCTTCTGCTTGCGCTGACGGGAGGAATTCTTGGCCTCATCCTTGGCTTTATCGGCGTGCGCGCGCTGCTGGCCGTCAGCCCGGGAGGCATTCCGCGCATCGGTGAGAACGGAGCCGCGGTAGGCATTGATTGGCGTGTGCTCGCTTTCACTCTTGGTGTCTCGCTGCTCACGGGGATAATCTTCGGGCTCTTTCCCGCGCTCAGCGCGTCCAGCCCCGATCTGAACAGCACTCTCAAGGAGAGCAGCAACCGCTCGGGCACGGGATTCCGCCAGAGCAAGGCGCGGTCGCTGCTGGTGATCAGCGAAGTGTCGCTGGCGCTGGTATTGTTGATTGGCGCGGCGCTGCTCATCCGCACCTTCATTGCTCTGCGCGGGGTTAATCCCGGCTTCAATCCCCACAATGTTCTTACCATGGAAATGTCGCTCACTGGCGACCGCTTTACGAAGACGACCGGAGTGGCGCAAATGGTGCGCGATGGCCGCGAGCGCCTCAACGCGATTCCGGGAGTCGAAACCTCCGCCTCAACCTGCTGCCTGCCACTTGAAGGCGGCTTCGGTCTGCCCTTTATTGTGGTGGGCCGCCCGTTGGGCAAGGATCCTGCTACTGGCGGAGCCGGCTGGATGAACGTGTCGCCCGGCTACTTCGACGTCTATAAAATTCCCATCCTGCGCGGTCGTGATTTCACAGATCAGGACGTAATGGGAGCGCCTGGTGTCGTGATCATCAACCAGGCGATGGCGAAGAAATTCTGGCCGAAGGAAAACCCCGTGGGCCAGCAGATCATCATCGGCAAGGGAGTAGGGCCGGAGTTCGAGGAGCCCGCGCGTCAGATCGTCGGCATCGTCGGCGACATTCGCGACGGAGGTTTGAATCGTGATCCACGTCCTGTAATGATCATCCCGCAGGCCCAGGTGCTTGATGGCATTACCGCGCTCAACGCCCGTATCGGTCCAGTGGTGTGGCTGGTGCGCACGCGCACCGATCCGCACCAGTTCATTTCCGCTGTAACGGAGCAACTGCGCCAGGCCAGCGGAGGCTTCCCGGTAGCGCGCGTTCGAACCATGGACGAAGTTGTGATTCACTCCACTGCGCGGCAGGACTTCAACATGCTCCTGCTTACGATCTTCGGGGCCTCGGCGCTGATTCTTGCGGCGATCGGAATCTACGGGCTGATGGCCTACTCGGTGCAGCAGAGGACGCAGGAGATGGGCATACGCATGGCGCTGGGGGCGGATCGCGCGAGGATCCGCAACCTCGTTGTGTGGCATGGCATGAGCCTGGCACTGATTGGGGTCGTGATTGGCGTGGCTGCGGCTTTCGGTCTCACGCGACTGATCTCCAGCTTCCTCTTTGGCGTGAAGATGTACGATCCGATGGTATTTGTAACTGTGCCGGTAATATTAAGCGCGGTGGCACTGGCTGCAGTGTGGTTCCCGGCGACGCGGGCTTCGCGGCTGGACCCGATGCAGGCTCTTCGGGTTGAATAGCGGGTCGCTGTGCGACCATGTGAGCGGGGAGCATCGGCGACATGAATCACGACAAACGTGTGGCTGTCATCACCGGAGGCGCGCAGGGGATTGGCCGCCGCACCGCGGAACTCCTGGCGGAGCGTGGATATAAGCTGGCACTGATCGATTTGCGCATACCGCAAGAGACGACTCGCGCCATAGAAGAGCGAGGCGGCGAAGCCATGGGCTTTGCCGGGGATATTGCGGACGAGCCGACCGTCGAGCGATTTGCCGGTGAGGTTTTCGAGCGCTTTGGGCGAACGGATGTACTGGTGAACAATGCGGGGATCAGCCTGATCTCGCCTGCGGAAACGACTTCGGCAGCTGACTATCGCCGCGTGCTCGAAGTGAATCTGGTCGCCCCGTTTCTGCTGGCAAAGGCATTCGGCGTGAGAATGCTCGCAGCGGGGAACGGCTCCATCGTAAATGTGGCCTCGGTGGCTGGCCTTTTGGGCATTGCCGACCGCGTGGCATACAACGCATCGAAGCATGGATTGATCGGGCTGACGAGGACGCTGGCGGCAGAGTGGGGCGGTCGCGGAGTGCGCGTGAATGCTGTGTGTCCCGGTTGGGTGAAGACGGAAATGGATGTGGCGGACCAGGCGCGCGGCACCTATGTCGATGCAGATATTACTGGCCGCGTGCCGATGGGGAGATTTGCCTCGCCCGATGATGTTGCCCGCGCCATCGCCTTTCTTGCCGATGAGCGGGAGAGCGCATTCATTAACGGCCACGCGCTTTCCGTCGATGGCGGCTGGGCCGCGGATGGGAGCTGGGAGTCGCTACGGCTCAGCCACCGCTGAGGGTGAAGGTGCGGAAAAGAAAAGAGAGTGCCCCAAGAGGCACTCTCTAGGTTTGCGCCGAAGGCGCGTGTCGCTGGACGCCCAGTCCTCACCAGACGCGGCAGGCGTTCACCGGCATCATCGGTTGACCTGCCTTGCATCCAAAGGCCTCGCCAAATTCCGTCATGTTCTGGACGACGCCATTGACACGGAATTCGCGCGGTGAATGAGGATCAGTCTGCACCTGCAAGCGGACCTGCTCAGGACGGATGCTTCCGCACCAGTTCTGTCCATGCGCCAGGAAGAACTGCTGTATCGGCGTGTAGCCAGTTGAATCCTTTGCTGTAATGTCGATGCCCTTGCGCTTCGCGTCTTCGAGAAAGGCCTGATAAGCGAGTCGCAGGCCTCCGTTATCCGCCGTGTTCTCGCCTAGTGTCAGCTTGCCATTCACTTTCACGTCGTCAACCGCCGTAAAGCTCCCGTACTCTTTGACTTCGCAGTCGGCCTTCTGGTCAAACTTCTTGCCGTCTTCCGGAGTCCACCAGTCCGCAAGGTTACCGCTTCCGTCAAACTGCCGCCCCTGGTCGTCGAAACCGTGGGTCAGTTCATGCCCCACAATTCCGCCGATATGCCCGTAGTTCTCTGCGTCGGTGGCCTGGGGATCGAAGAGCGGCGCCTGCAAAATACCCGCGGGGAAGTTGATGTCGTTCATGCTGGGGTTGTAATAGGCATCTACAGTCGGCGGAGTCATGCCCCACTCGCCACGGTCTACGGGCTTGCCGATTTTGGCCAGCTGACGGTGATTCTCAAACTCCGCCGCGCGCGTCGCGTTGCCCAGGGCATCTCCGCGAACGATCGTCAGTTTCGAATAATCGCGCCAATGGTCTGGATAGCCGATCTTGTCCGCCACCAGGTGCAGCTTCTCTTTGGCCTTGATTTTGGTCTCCGGACTCATCCACGTCAGCGTGTCGATGTTTTTGTCCATCGCATCTTCGATGTCATGAACCATCTGCACGGTCGCCGCTTTACTGGCGGGAGAGAAATTGTCTTTCACATAAACCTCACCCAGCGCCTCGCCCAGAGCCCCGTCAGTCGCCTGCACGCAGCGTTTCCAGCGGGCCCGCTGCTCCGGCTGGCCGCTCAGTATGCGCCCGTAAAAGTTGAATCGCTCGTCATCCATCGCCTGGGGCAACGTATAGCCTGGAGTTCCGTTGATCAACTGCCAGCGCAGGTAGGTCTTCAAAGTGTCTAAGTCCGTCGAGATCAGCAGGGCATTCAATCCCTTGAAGAAGTCCGGATTGGCCACATTCAGGTTTGTAACCGACGGCACGCCTGTTTTCTCAAAGAAAGCAGTCCAGTTAATCTCCGGAGTCAGCCCCGCCAATTGTGTGACGGTCATGGGGTGATACACGTTCTTTGGATCGCGCTGCGAGGTCACATCCATGGACACCTTGGCCAGGGCGGTTTCAAATTGCATAATCTTTTCCGCATCGCTCGCAGCCTTCGCCTCCGGTTCGCCCATCAGCTTTAGCATGTTCGTTATGTGCTGTACGTACTGTTGACGGATTTTCTGATCGGCCGCGCCTGTCCGCAGGTAATAGTCGCGCTCGGGCAATCCGAGTCCACCTTGATCGACCACTGCTATTTGCTGGCGCGCATCCTTGTAATCCTGCTGCTCGCCGAAGCTCATAAATGCATTCACATTGATGAGCTGGAAGTGTGCCAGCAGGTCGGTCAGATCTTGCTTGTCTTTCAACGCCGCGATACGGTCCAGCTTCGCCTGTAACGGCTTCAAACCATCTGCATGGATGGCTTCCGTGTTCATGCACGCGGCGTAAAAATCGCCAATCTTCTGTTCGATCGCAGAGCGCGTCGCGCTGTCGGCAGCGACTTTTTCGAGCAATTGGTGAAGAGTGTACTCGGTGTAGTTGAACACCATCGTACCGGTTCCATAGCCCGACTGATCTGCCGGAATCGGATACAACTTTGTGAAATTTCCGCACGCATACTGAAAGAAATTCACGCAGGGGTCGGCGCTGGAGTCGATTAACTGCTTGTCCAATCCCGGAAGCAAGACGGGCTTTGTCACTGAATCGACGGCTAAAGATTTGGTCTGTGCCCCTGCCGTGAGACAAGCCGCGATCAGTATCAGGGCTATCCCCATCCATCTTTGTTTCGTCATCGGTTCCTCCGGAAATCCAAGTGCTCACTGTACGTTTACAACTTTTCTCAGATAAATGTACCTGCGATGTGATTGTCGGCAGACGCGCCTGAACTTGAGCCCAGCTGGCGATAAATAAGTGAATGAGACGTGGAAGCGATAAAACGGTTAGCCCGCACTCTTCCTGATTGTGACGAATCGCCAGTCCCGGGCGGCGAGCGGTGGTCGCAAGGAACAGAGCCGCTCAGGCCTCGACCGGCTCAACATAAAACATCTCGTTCGTCTGCCTGAAGCCGTTGCTCTCATACAAGCGGCGGGCCTCCTCGGTGGAGTGCAGGGCGACCACCCGGATCTTCCGCCGCCGCGCCTCGGCGAGGGCCATCTCGATGAGGTGGCTTGCGAGTTTTTTGCGCCGGTATTCGGGCTCAACGTAGACGTTGAGAAGGTACCCGCGTTGTGTGGAGCGGGGATCGAGGGGGTGCGGAGGCCAGTCGAGGAGCAACAGTCCCGCGCCGGCGACGACGCGGCCTCCATCGACTGTCAGCCAGCCAAAATATTTTCCTTCAGCGATCATCTTCGCCACCCAGGGCTCGAAGTTGTGTGACATCACGCCCAGAACCTGGTTGTCCGCGCGTCCCGCATCCACAAACATCCGTCGCCGATGGTGGGTAATCAAGTGTGCGTCTGCCGCCGTTGCCGTTCTCGTTTCCAGCATGTCGATGAGTATAGAGCCTGTTGCGAACTTCAGGGCAGACGGTGTGTGCAAGCGAAATAGGCTCCATCACACCCCGAACCCAAAATAAGACGAGAAGGGAGGGTTAGAGTGTCGCAATCTCCAGCTTCGGAAAGGCGGCTCGATAGAGCCGCTGGTCGAGCGTCAGCAGGCGATGGCGATGAACGGCTGCGTGCGCGCCGATCAGGAAATCGGCAAGAATCCGGCGCGGCAGGTCCGCTTTCTTTGCGCTGCGCCGCCCCACATAGCCCTGGAAGGTTCTGCCCGCCATGCGCCAGACCTGCTCGCTCGATTCCCACTCGACGCGAATGCCAGTGACGCTAAAAAACTCATCGAGCATCTTTTCCGTGCGCCCGGGAAGCGCAAGCAACTCCGCATATACGGCCCCGGTGACAACAAGGGCACCCTGCGCCTGAGCGGAATCGAGAGCCTTTTGTACGGCGGTATTCAATTGCGAGTCTGTGTCCCAGAGTGCAATCAATACGTTAGTGTCGATAATTGTCGTCATTCGCCACGCAACTCGCGCAGCCGTTTCACAATGGCCTTCCTGCCGACGCCGATCTGCGGATTACCGATGCCCCGATAACGGGCGAAAGGGCTTTCAGAGCGTATCGGCACTACGCGCATCTCCCCGCCACGTTCCTCGAACCCGAGCCGATCTCCTGCACGAACACCCAGGGCGCGGCGAACCTCGTTCGGCACGGTAATCTGGCCTTTGCTGGTAATCTTTGCAATCATTGCCATCGCGAAAATCCTTACTTTTTAAGTATACTCCTTACTTTGCCACTGCAAAGGCAAAACCAGGTGGCTCTCGTTACGATAGGAGCATGTCAGACGCGCCGCAAATCGATCGCCAACTACTGCGTCCGGGCATGCGTCTCGCAGTGGCCGTGTCGGGCGGAGCGGATTCGGTGGCGTTGCTGCGCACCCTGATCGAGGCTGCGCCGGAGATCGGCCTGGTTCTCTCGGTCGCGCACATGCATCACGGCATTCGCGGGACAGCGGCGGATGGTGATGCGGAGTTTGTCACGGCGCTTGCGTCTCAGTATGGGCTGGCCTTTCATCGTCGCGATGTCGACACTCCGTCAGCGGCGCGGAACAACCGCGAGACGATCGAGGAAGCGGCGCGAAATTTGCGATATGGATGGTTTCGCGAATTGCTCGATCAGGGAGAAGCGAATGCCGTGGCCACGGCGCACACGCTGGACGACCAGGCAGAGACAGTCCTGCACAAGCTGCTGCGCGGAGCATGGACGGAAGGACTGGGCGGGATTCATCCCGTAATCGCGTGCTCGCGAGGCGTGATTCTGCGGCCATTTCTAAGAACGCGGCGGGCGGAGATCGAGGCCTGGCTCCTGGCGATCGGCCAGTCGTGGCGCGAAGATGCGTCGAATGCCGACACGGCATTTACACGCAACCGACTGCGTCACGAATTGCTGCCGATGCTGGCGACGTACAATCCGCAGATCTACTCTCAGCTGGCAAATATGGCGACGCTGGCGCGTGATGAGGATGCCTACTGGCAGGCGGAGCTTAGTCGTGTTCTACCTTCGCTTCTGCTGCCGGGCAAGCCAGTGCGAGGAGGCGGCCGTGCGGCGTCAACGCATCCGGACGAGGCCAGCCTGGCACTCGAGATCGAGCGGCTGCCGCAATCGCTGGCCATGCGGCGGAGAATTCTGCGCGCGGCAGCGCGGCAGCTGGGGACGGCGTTGAACTTCGACCAGACAGAGCGGCTGATGGCCATGCTTGGGGCAGGTGCGTCACGAAGACAGCAACTGACTGCGGATCTGCACGCCGAGCGGAGTCCGCGCGAGCTGCGGCTGGTGCGGCGGAAGGTCTGATGACGAGAGACAGCCTCAGTTGCCACGCAAAGCGACCATTGGATCGATGCGCGCCGCGCGGCGGGCAGGGATGTACCCGGCAATCAGGGCCACCACCGTCATGACGAAGATCATGCCCGCGAAGGTCACCGGGTCGGTCGGCTCAGTTCCGAAGAGCAGCGATGCGATCCATTTCGCGACCACGACCGAGGCAACAGTGCCGAGCACGATTCCGGTGATCGCGAGGATCATCGTCTTCTGCATGACTCTGCGAAGCACGTGTCCCTGCGTTGCACCGAGAGCCATGCGGATGCCGATCTCCTGCGTCTGCTGTGCGACTGAGTAGGAGATAACGCCATAAATGCCGAGCGTG
>DATAQX010000179.1:0-20868 GCA_036264455.1 Silvibacterium sp.
ATCG
The DNA here is from genome assembly GCA_036264455.1 of Silvibacterium sp. Classification (GTDB taxonomy): domain Bacteria; phylum Acidobacteriota; class Terriglobia; order Terriglobales; family Acidobacteriaceae; genus Silvibacterium. Next base: position 5 of record DATAQX010000179.1, read on the forward strand.
ACGTGAAAAGAATTGACGGCTGGCGCAGCTCAGTCGCGCAGAATGGGGTGTATGTCGTTCCTGCAGGAAATGGCGAGCTGAAGGTGCTTTCTTCGGTATGCCCGCATCTGGGTTGCGCCGTGCGCTGGATCGGGAAACAAGACAAGTTCATCTGTCCTTGCCATGGAGGGACCTTCACCAACATCGGGATGCACGTTTCCGGGCCGCCGCTTCGCGCAATGGATGAACTCGAAACCAAGGTTGAAAACGGTGTTCTCAAGGTCCGCTTTCAATACTTCCGCCAGCTGGTTGCCAAAAAGGAACCTCGCGGCTGAGATTTGGAGAAATCATGTCGGACACAGAGGACCTCTTGCCGATAGATAACCCGAGGTCCGTCTCTGGCTGGAGTGAATGGTTGGACAGCCGCACCGGCATTCATTCTTTACTGCATAAAGCGCTCGACGAACCAATCCCCGGAGGGGCCCGCTGGGCCTATGTCTTTGGATCGGGACTTCTCTATCTTTTTTTGTCACAGGTGATTACCGGGATTTTTCTAGCTCTGTATTACGTGCCATCTTCCGATCACGCACATACTACCGTCTCTTATGTTTCCAAGGTAGTCAGCTCGGGGTTATTTCTACGAAGTATCCATGCCTACGGCTCATCTGCCATCATCATCCTGTTATTTCTGCATATCTCACAAACGCTTTTGTACGGCTCCTACAAAGGACGTCGCGAACTACTTTGGCTTTCCGGATGTTTTCTTCTCGCTCTGATGCTGGGCATGGCCTTCACCGGCTATTTATTGCCGTGGGATGAAAAGGCCTATTTCGCTTCAGCGGTTGGAACGAATATCATCAGCGAAGTTCCGATGATTGGAGCGCCTTTGCAGGAACTGCTCCGCGGCGCCCCGCAGATGGGAACGCTGACCTTGTCGCGCTTCTTTGTCTTGCATGTTTTCGTTTTGCCCGGGCTTTTGATAGCCTTCATTGCCACGCATATCTTCTTGTTTAGGAAGGCAGGCGCTGCCGGTCCCTTCAAGGAAGATCCTCTTCAACCCAGACTGCCGACACAAACGTTTTACCCTCGGCAGTTAATCATGGATATGACCGCGAGCTTGCTGATTGTTATTGCTCTGGCAATCGTGGCCTATTTCGTTCCAATTCATCTTGGCCCGGAAGCCAATACATCCGATACCAGCTACATACCCCGGCCGGAATGGTATTACCTGCCAATGTTTCAGTGGTTGAAGATGGTAAGCGGCAGGTGGTCTCTTTTTGGCGGAATTATCCTGCCGGGACTTCTCGCCCTGCTGTTTGCCGCAATTCCCTTCCTCGACCGTGGGCGCGAGCGCCGGCCATGGCGGCGTCCGGTTGTGGTCGCTGGATTCACTATCTTCGTTGCTTGTTATGCCAGCCTCGGGGCTCTCAGCTATCGGGATGATGCGCGCGATTTGAACGTGGCTGCACAACTAGCCCGCCAAAAACAGGCGGAACTCAACTACATGCGCCAACCATTTCATCCTGTATCCGACTCTAGTCCGGCACCGGCAGCGCCTGCACAGGCAGCGCCAGCGGCTGTCGATCCGCTTATCGCCAAGGGCGCTGCTATTTTTGCAGCCAAGCCATGTGGCGGCTGTCACGGAGCCAAGGGCGAGGGGTCAGAAAAAGCACCGGAGCTTATCGGTGTCGGCCAGAAGTATTCATCCGACGGCCTTGCCTTTTTGTTGCACCACCGTACACCTGAGATGGTTCAGGGTGGGATGCCTCCGGTCGACCTGAATCAGGCAGATACAGATGCCCTGGTCGCCTATCTTCGCAGCCTTAAGTAACTACATCTATAAAGCTGCCTCATAAACCCTTGACGCGGGGTTGAGACATGAGAACAGCCGCCGGGAAGGCTTTCACCTACTCCAGGCGAGCGAAAACAGACAATCCAATTCTCACAGGTCACAGAGTCTTGACCGCCGCGATCAGAAGAAATAGTGGACGGCGACAATCGTCCCTGGTCGATGGCCGTCCAGTTATCATTTCCGCCGGAGGTTCGGGTTCCACCAGCTTCGTGACCCGAAATCCAGAAGCTGCCAACGTATTGAAATATGTCGCAACGGTACGATGGTACTTGACGAGATCTCCCTGCAGCCAACGAGTGTGGCGTGGACCTTCCTGTTGATAGTTGTCTACCGGCCAATGCAATCGTTCACCTTGAGGTCCGTAATGCCAATCCTGCGCTGGCAATGCCGTGAAAATCGGATGCTCGACGGAAAATATGAACGCTCCATCCGTTGTGAGAAACCGATGCACCTTCCGAAAAACAACATCGAGACGTTCTATGTAATGTAGTGCAAGTGAACTGATCACAATGTCGAATGCTTCGGGAGGAAAATCGATCTCCTCAATCGCCGCCCGCCTGTATTCGATGCCTTTATCGTCAGTAATCTCATTGGCGCGTGCGAGCATTTTCTCCGATAGATCCACCCCAACGACCGATTGCGCCTGTTGCTCACGTGCATAACGGCAGTGCCAGCCGAATCCACAACCGAGATCGAGCAGGCGTTTGTTGACAAGGTCTGGAAGGAGAGCACGGAAAGCGTGCCATTCTCCGGCTTCATCCAATCCTCCAACTGAGCGCGGCATACTGCTGTATTTGGCAAAGAACTCGGAGTCGTCATATGTACTGTGAGTCATTTGGTATCTGCGCCACCTGGCGTCTTGTACGAGCGTCAGCGTCAGTGTAACGCAGCATTGCGATTGCCGAAGCTAGAACCCGGAACACAACCCTACTTATCGACGACGTGGACAACAAATATCATAGATCCATGCCCAGAACCGCAGAATCTTCCGCATTTCCCCTTAAAGTCTCCGACGGTATCGGGAGTTAGGGTAACTTCCGTGATATGACCCTTGGTCATTGCGCCATTCACGTGCAGCTTGTCGATCAAGAGGCTATGCGGTACGTCATTTGAGGTCAATGCGAGCGTGACTGTTTCTCCCTTGTTGATCGTGATTTCTGCCGGCACAAAGGAAAAGCGTTGCGCGTGAATCTCGATTCTGCGAGGGGATGATTGAGCGTGACCGATACCGACGCTGAAAAGAGCTAACAAAAGAGCAAGAGCCGCTCGGGAGCACGATTTCATTTTCAGCCTTTCCTCATTACGTATTATGTATTTCGTTGTGATTTGAAGTCACTATGACATTGCAGTGCGACTTAACTTCCTAGGGGGCCAGATAGCGGAGTAGAGCCTGCTCGTCATGCCGTGACAGTTTTGCGCGCACGCGCATGTGCATCACCACTGTTCCGGTAATCCGCGGCGAAATCGTCATCGGCGGCTTGTGACAGCGCGAGCAGTTTTGCATGAATACTTCTTCTCCACTCCTCTGTCCTGTGTTGCGTACCGCTGGAGCAGGGGGAGCCGGTCGAGCGTCCGCTTGCGCGCGTGCAAGCAGACACTCTCCGCCGATCCATCCTCCGGCGGTAATGACAATCAGCAATCCAGTCAGCAAGGGCGACCTGCGCTTACCCATTATTGTTTCCTCCCCGGCCAAAGCGGCCACGTAAAACGATAGGTAAAGCCGACATTCCACAGATTAGTGTCTTTAGATGCAGTAAAATTTCGTTCGTAGCTTGAAATAATGCGCCAGTTATTCCGCAGATAATAGTTAAGAGCGATCCCCGGACGTTCAGTCTTCACTCCGGGTACGCCGTGGCCGCCTCCGTTATCCGGAAAGGCCTGCTGCATACGGCCAACGACCTGAACGTTCCTAAAGAACGAGTTAGCGACAGGTACTTGAGAGAGCATATACGCTGCCTCGATCCAATAGCCCTGGCCATAGTGGCCATGGTCATACTCAGCTTTAATATCCAACGGTACCGGTGGTGGCTGCCATGATAAGTAAACGGCCGTGTTGTTGACATGCTTTGGATCATCGAGGAAGCGCTGGTAAGATGTTCCAACCTCGACATGCTGAACTGGAAAGTAAATGCTGGTATCAAAGCCGGTGGTGCGCGCGGCCGTGAATTGATAAGCGTTGCTGTGGGCCGAATAGTAAGCGGAGTACTGCACACTGAACTTATCATTCTGCGTAGCTACGCCTCGCAACTGGCCGCCGACTCCGAAGCCAGTCGTCTGAAGGCCAATGGCATACACAAGTGGCAGATTTTGAAAATTGTTAATCCAGATGGGGTCAAGTCTCTCTGAGACGAGGCCGAAGGGCAGTATGTACTTACCGCCGACGGCCATGACATGTGTATTAGCCAGCCAGTCTATTTGCGCGTAGTCCAGCGAAGAAAAGACCTGGCCGGTATAGTCCCCATTACCATTACGGCGATTGAACACCCCGACAAACTCCCCACGCGCTTCGCCGAGTACGTGGCTCCCCAGCGGAACAAGGAGAACAGGATCGATGGCGGGCAATAGTGTCGGAGTGCCCCCATTAATGCTTTCGACATATCCGGCCCCGCCGGAGATAACAGGAACATGGCCGGCGTGGGTAGATTCGGTATCGGCATCTTGCGCCGTGAGTCGCAACGTGCAGAAGAGTAGACAGCCTGCAAGCAACCAGATCTTCATATCGCAATCATCTCTTTATCTCTTGGCGGTAATGTTAAGTAATTAAAACGCTGCCCCCGGAACACGCACCTACTGGCGCCCACGCCGAAGGCTATCGATAAAGCGAGTGTAGGAAACCTCTGTCTGGCACTTGCATGCATGATGTCATTCCTTTGTCACTGATCGCTCAAAGGTGTTTTGTTGCGATCCAAGTGGTTTATAAACAAGCCAGATGCCGTATTAACGGCGCGTCATGGATAGCCAGCAATGACGCAGGTATCCGATAACTTCTCGATCTATTGATCGGGGAAGTTTTGTATCTATATTTACCGCTGGATGTAGCGCTAATTGGATACGTAAATATAGACACGTCGAGGGTGTTACCGTGAACTGCAAAGACTTCAAGCGATCGCACGATGTCAGTTGTCGCTTTACAAGATGGATTCCAATTGCGCTCGCTGCTCTTTTCACAGCTTCAGTCGCGATTGCCCAGCAAGAAGGTGCGTTTCCTCAATTTCCAGCCACAGGTGACACGGGACAGGACAACTGCAGCGATCCGTATACTCCCTGCACAACTGGCGCCGATCGACAGGGAACTTCAAATACCTATGCGTCGCCTTACGATTCGGCTGAACCACCCGCCGGCGCTGACGCAGCGAATATTGACTTTGGGGCGCGGCGTCCTTCACCGTCGACTGTCCCTTTTCCTATTACCGGACCTGCTGCAGACCGCTCGACAGGAAGAACGATAATCGAATCGAAGCGCATTGAGGAGCCGCCAACTGAGTTTCAACTGTTCGTGGCTGGCGCAATCGGAAAGATGCTTCCCTTGTTTGGCAGTCAGCTTTTCCTTACAGTCCCTTCGACTTTTGCGCCACTGGATAAAGGCCCGGTAACTCCGGACTATGTAGTTGGGCCGGGTGACGAGTTGTTGCTTCGTGCCTGGGGAAGCGTCTCATTTAATGTGAGGGAGAGAATTGACCGTGATGGAAATATCTTCCTTCCCCATTTCGGCGAGTTACATATAGCAGGTTTAAAATCTCCGGAACTCGATCCATTTCTAACCGCGCGAATTGGTCAGGAATTTCGTAATTTCGATCTATCCGTAACGCTCGGAGATCTGCGCTCAATTCAGGTGCTGGTTGTAGGGCGGGCACGTCGACCGGGATCGTACACTGTCGGTTCAATGAGCACACTGGTCAATGTCCTCTTTGCCTCAGGCGGTCCTTCGTCTGCTGGATCGATGCGCGGAATCGAGCTTCGTCGCGGCGGAAAGGTTGTGACCACTCTCGACCTCTATCAAATTCTCACAGACGGCGACGAATCGAGAGATGAGCATCTGTTACCCGGAGACGTGATCTACATACCACCTGCTGGACCACGGATTGCCATGTCCGGAAGCGTGAGCCAGCCTGCGATCTATGAGTTGCGAAATGGTGACACGGTCGAAACTGCCTTGAAGCTGGCTGGTGGAACAACCTCAATCGCCGCACTTCAGCGTGCTGATTTAGAACGAGTCGACCCTGGGGGAATGCGCCATATCGTAGAACTCACTCTCGATCAGCAGGGGATGCTGAGACCAGTTATGAATGGCGATGTCCTGCGTGTCTTCCAGATGGTTCCGAAGTTCGACAACGCCGTCATCTTGCGAGGAAACGTCGCCAATCCCGGCCGCTACGCCTGGCATTCAGGAATGCGCATTCGCGATCTTATCCCCGACAAGGAGAGCCTCGTTACCCGCGCTGCATTGTCAGGCCGCAACGCGTTGGCACTTACTGAAAGCGAAAAGGAGTCTGCACAACGAATTCGCAGGTCATCTCTTGCGAGCAACGACATACGCACGAATCCAACAACCGCCAGCACCACAGGATCACCGGCAACAGCTAATACCTCAGTCCAGGTAACAACAGGCGATACTTCTGTCCAGGTGAAAGACGATCATGGCGCGACAGGTTCGTCACAGGCCACGCCGCTGCCGGATGACCTCAGCACTGGCGGACAGGACAGAGAGCAGGACCCGAATACAACCGTACCTGACTCGGGCAGTTCAACTGGTCGAAGTATAGCTTTCGACGCCGGAAGACCGTCGGAAGAATTTGCGCTGAAGAACCAGGTCAAATTTTTGGCTCCCGAGATTAATTGGGACTATGCGGTGATTGAGCGCACTAATCCCGAAGATTTAACAACCGTTCTCAAACCCTTCCACCTGGGCCGCGTAATCCTGGAACACGACGACTCGGAGAATTTAGAACTTCAACCGGGTGATGTAGTAACTATTTTTTCGCAGGCCGATATTCGCGTACCGCAGAAACGACAGAACAAGCTTGTACGTCTGGAAGGCGAGTTTGGGGCCGCTGGAGTCTATAGTGTTAAACCGGGAGAGACGCTCCGCGATCTGGTTATTCGAGCAGGCGGACTTACAGATGACGCGTACCTGTTTGGGTCGTTTTTCACCCGGCGTTCCACCCGGCTTCAACAACAGGCAAGGCTCGATGAGTATACGTTCGATTTGGATAGTGAGATCGAACGCGAAGCAGGCAACAAGGCGGGATCTGTCGTTAACCCTCAGGAAGCCCTGGTCATTGCAGCGAGCCTGCAAAGCCAGCGTGCTCTTGTTGCAAAACTGCGCCAGATGCACGCTTCAGGTCGCATCGTACTGGATGTTCTTCCGGCGAGCGATGACACAAACAGCATCCCAGCTCTGCCTCTTGAGGATGGAGACGTCTTTGTGGTCCCGGCCCGGCCCGCAAGTGTTGCGGTCGTCGGTGCTGTATACGACCAGAACTCCTACCTGTTTCAACAAAAGAAAGATGTAGATCACTATCTGCAGCTTTCCGGAGGGGTATCCAAAAGCGGCGACTGGAAACATTCGTTCGTTATTCGAGCAGACGGCTCTGTAGTCAGCCAAGCCTCATCACTGGCTCACGCTAGTCACGGACTGGAGCATTTCGAATTGAATCCAGGCGATGCCGTAGTCATACCCGAAGTGCTCAATAAGACCACTCTCATACGTGGTCTCACTGATTGGTCGTCCGTCTTCGCCCAGTTTGGCCTTGGTGCTGCAGCAGTCAACGTTCTTCGGTAAGAAACGTCAGATCGGAGTGTAGCGTGGTTAGGGCTTTGACACCAAATCAAGAGATCGAAGGGGCGACGGACCAGGAGTCCAGCGTTCCGACTGAATCGGTGCTGCTCAAAAAGCTGGTTGTGCTTGCAGCGCATCGTCGACTCCTGGTGGGCGGGATCCTAGGCGCAGCATTGCTTACAGCTATTACTGTGCTCGTTATGCCGGTCACATACACGGCGACGACTGTGATTCTAGGGCCGCAAAATACGTCTGGTTCGGCTCTCGCCCTCCTGAGCCAATTTGGTGGGTTTGGATCGCTGTCCTCCCTGGGAACCGATAGCTTGCTAAAAACCCCCTCTGATACCTATGTCAGTGTTCTGACCAGCCGGACAGTGGCAGATGAACTGATCCAGCGTTTTCATCTCAAAGATGTGTACAGGAAGCGTACTTTGGTCGACACGCGCAAGGCGCTGGCAAGACATACGCAAATCGAGACGACTCACGGATCGACAATCCATATCTCGGTTGAAGATAAGAACGTGCAGCTCGCAACTGCCATTGCCAATGGCTACGTCGACGAACTCTACCGTATAAATCAGCAGCTCGCACTTACCTCCGGCGCGCAGCGCAGACTCTTTCTTGAACAACAGCTGGAGGCGGAACGTGGAGCCCTGGCGCAGGCAGAACTTGCCTTCCAGGAGATTCAACAAAAAACCGGAGTTATCCAGTTGGCCGGCCAGGCAGAACTTACCTTGCGTTCAATCGCCCAGATCCGTGCGGAAATCTCTGCCAAAGAAGTGCAACTTGAGATGTTGCGGCCCGCGGAGACGGAACAGAATCTTGACCTTGTACGCCTGGAAAGCGAGATTGGTGCATTGCGCGCGCAATTGCAAAAGGCAGAGAGCACCAGCGCGGGAGCTGGCGACAACTACTTTGTCCCTGCAGGAAAAATTCCGCAGGCCGGACTGGAATATCTGCGACGGACACGCGATCTCAAGTATCACGAAGCTCTGTTTGAAATGCTTGCCAAACAGTATGAGGCAGCCCGCATCGACGAGGCCAAGGCTCCTCCACTCATACAGGTGCTGGATAAAGCCATCGCTCCGGACAAGCGCTCCTGGCCTCCGCGAACCCTTCTGGTACTTCTGGCGGCCTTAACCACCGGCATCATCCTCTCAGCTGCAGTGCTGATCAAGGATAATTGGACACAACTTGCAAAAGAACCGGAAAACAGCCGGCATCTGAAAGCGCTGCAGGAAATGTTTTTCCCAAAATATAAGCTAACGGCAAACCGCTCAGGATCCACGCCTCCCGATACTCACCCATGACAGCACCAGTTCTTTTCCTTTTTCCTGCCGACTAAACACAGCGTTGTAGTTCCGTAATTCACCTAAAGCTCTGCGTCAGGCTATTCCGTACTCCTCAGAGCATGCCCTGTCGCAGGCCGCCTGGCGCTACGGAATGTTGATCTGCCAGGCACAGGACGTCCGTCAAAAAAGAGAACCACACCTGGGACGCCAATGCCCATAACGAACCAAACAATAAAAATCCCCTGCTGAAAAAGATCCAGGCGCCACAACTCCGCAGCGCCGTATAAAATCGCGCCGCATGGTAACAAAAGGCTCGTCTTGCCAAACGATGCCAGCCAGGAGAACATAAAGCCCATAAAACAACACAGGGCGCCAATATAAAGCCAGCTCAAGTACCCCATCTGCTCGTGAAGGTGAACAAAGGCAGAGTTGGTAGTAAGTGATTCTTCTACGTCGACAAACTCACGATAGGACTCTGGTGTTTCTCCTGCAATCTCATCCATTCTCTTGGCGGCGCCTATCGATACCTGGAAGGGTGATCCCAGATAAGTAACTATCTCGGAAAGGCTCGCTTCAGTAAATGAGAGGTTTCGTCCAGAATAAAAATTACTATTTCTTGAATAGTTAAGAAGAGACAAAACGGCAAAAATAATGCCGGTGAGCACCATGAGTTTCACTATCCCTATTTTGATGGTCTTTTTCCCATAATTAAGCAGGAAGGCCGAGACAAGAACAGTTGCAATTAAAATCAGGCGAGAAGATAAAAGAGCAGTCATGGCCAGGAGAGCTATATTGACGACGGCGATAAATGACAGCCTCTTGAATTTTCCGATTCGATAAATAGCGAGGGAGGCGGAATAAAGAACCAGATACCTCAATGAGAGAATCCCCGCCCCATAATCGTTATATAAAGTGTTTTTTAGTCGGTTTGCCTGGCCCAAATAGATATAAAGAATAGCCTGCTGAAACGGAAGCGTATGAAAAATTCTAAAGAAGGTGGCTATCACCCCAATCGCGCTTAAAACCGTAAAGGTCCAATAAACCGCCTGGGAGTTCAGAGGTGGAAGATTGTTTCTCTTACGGCGTGAAACAGCGGATGGCGTACCAAGTCTCTCTCCTATGCTGAAACCTGTGAATATCAGCAGATACCAGGAAAAAAGAATAAACAATGACGTCAAACCCGGATACTCGGCAACAGTAAAACCCTTGCGCAACAATCCAAAATCTGGAAACAACCACGCGCCAAAGCTCAAAGCCACAGCGACGATTGCAATACCGGATGGTCGAGCAATCCTCTCGATATTAACCTTCACCGCCATATCATGATTACCTGCCGGATTGTTTTATGCCGAACTGTGGACTGCGACCGAGATATCCGCGAACCCTCCTGGTCATCTCATCACACCTTTTTTCTCCAAGAAAGTATGCCGCAAGGCAATACAGATGAAACATGGGGTATTTATAAAATCCCATCTTTGCAAAACCAAAATACAGGCGCACAAAACCGAAAGGATTAAGCGTCAACTGATCTTTGATGTAAGGGTAAAAATAATTCGCATAATCATGCATGACAGCCTTCGTCAACCCGTCCTGGGTTACTCGATCGTGAAATTTAATGATCGACAATGCTCCGTCGATCATGTTTAGCCTTGACTCTGGCGTATATCGTCCCGGTATAAATTTTCCCGCTTCCTTCCAGTTCCTTCCAAAACCTGGCGCCTCTCCGTTCCGGCATAACACTAGAATTTCGGGAGTATAGACAGCGCGCTTATAGGCAAGAACGGATGCCGTAAGATGTAACTGGTAATAGAGGGTCCCATCGAACCTGTCCGTGGCTGCCGCGTGAGCTGCGTCGCGATCCACGATGTATCCGGAAATTACACCTGAGCGCCTGAAGCAAACTGTTATCGCCTCGTAGCCAGAAGCAAACAGGCGCTCATCGCTAAAATAACGCACCTCCTGATTGATTGCTTCCGGTACAGAATCAAACCAGGCATAGCTTTTCAAAACAAGACCGGCATTGCTGTAGCGGCTTAGAATGCCAGCCGCATAGGTGAGAGCGCCCGGGCACATCAGGTCATCATTACCCAAAAAAAAGCAGAATTCACCTCTCGCCTTGGCCACCAGGTTGCGAATATTCGCGTCGTAGCCTAAGTTCTGCTCGTTTTCAAAGTAAGAGATTGTGTCGGGGTACCGCGTTGAATAGCGCCGGACGATTGCCTCAATGCGCTCCCGCTCAGGTGAGTCATCTTCACAGATGACCACTTCAAAGTTCTTGTAGTCCTGCGAAAAGACGGAATCGAGCAGACTTTCAAGATGCCGGGCACGATTAAAGGCGGGAATGCAGACGGAAAACTTACGGCGATCCGAGTTCACACTATTTCTCCGACCTGCGTTTTTCATGTCCAATATGTCGGACGTTGTAACCAATTTCACTATCCCGCCTGGCTGATGATGGAAGACAGAACTGAAGCATAGGCAGAAGCAGCCTTGCCTGCCGAATACATCGCCGCGCGTTTGAGACCGTCAACCGAGAGGCGCTGTCGCAATTTATCTGAGTAAAGCAGTTGCTCGATTGCAAAAGTCATCTCCTCTGCTGAATCCGGAGCGAAATAAACTGCGGCCCCCCCGGCAATTTCAGGCAGAGATGCAACATGGGAACAGACGACCGGAGTTCCACATGCCATCGATTCCACTACTGGCAGGCCAAAGCCCTCTTCAAAAGAAGGCATAACTGTCATCAGGGCCGCGGAATAGAGCGATGCGAGAGATCGGTCTGTTACACCATGCAGACAACGCACACCAGGCATAGACAGAAGAGAAAGAAGATTTATGTCTGCACGGGATGCGGATGAATTCTGAGGAAGTACCAGCACGAGTTCTGGCATGTCGCGATGTCGAGCGCATAGACGCTGATACGCTATCAGCAATGTAACCAGGTTCTTGTGCGGAGCTGGAGAGCCTACAAAAATAATGTAGGGCGCGGAGAGTCCATAGCACACCCGCACCTTCTCCTCGGCATCCATTTTCGCTTGGGGGCGAAAGGCATCGCTCACGGCGCATGCAATAACCGAAATTTTTTTGGGATCCACATCGAGGCGCCTGACAAGCATCTCTCGTGTGTAATGCGACGGTACGATAATGCGAGATGCCTTCGCACAGGCAATACGCAACATAGGCTCCGCGTAAAGGTGTGCGCGGAGTTTTTTCCCATACTCGGGAAAGAGCAAATGGGTAAGATCGTGGATCGTGACAACAAGCGGGCCTTTGTGAAAAACCGGAACATTGTAATGCGGAGCGCAAAAGACCGAGGCTCCGCGAGCAATCATCGGCAGGCGTGCCTGTTCCATTGCCGAATAGATACCGGACCTCATCTGTATCACGCGGTCACAAAGCGGTGCGATCGTTTCCACGTATCCGGGCATCGTGATACAGGTCAGTTGCATGTCCGGGAGACTTCGCTTCAACTCTTGAAGCAGCGTAAGAATGTATCGGCCAATTCCTGTTCGCAGCCATCTTGCGTCAATAACGACTTCGTGCGAAAAGCTCATAGGCATATCTCAAGCTCACGCACAGAAGAAGGAGTTTTGACTACACTGTCTACCAGGCTTTTGAAGCTGTAACGGAACGTCTCGGCGCTAAACCGGCAGGCTCGTTGACGGATATAGTGCGGTTCAAAACGATGCTCGGCAGCTTCGAAGCGCACGATGGCATCCGCAACAGCCGTAGCAGTCTGTTGGTAGAACAGGACGCCAGTGTCCTGTGAAGAGGGAGCGGTGCTGTCCAGGCTGACAACAGTCTCCAGCGCTCCCCCTTTTCCGAACGCAATGGTCGGACGGCCACAGGCCTGAGCCTCAACCACAGCCATGCCAAAGTCCTCCTCCGCAGCAAAAAGAAAAGCCCTGCAATGCGCATACTCCTCCCATAGCGTGGCATCCTCAACGTTGCCGAGAAACTTGATCGTGTTGCCGGCCTGCGCTCGCAGATGAGCTTCTTCGGGACCAGTGCCGATGATCCGCAGTTCGCGGCCTAGCATGTTACAGGCCTGGATCAAAAGATCGAGCCGCTTGTATGGCACCAGACGTCCTACCGTCAGGTATGTGTTGTTTTGCGCGTCAGCAAGGAAGCCAGACGATGTGTCGACTGGCGGGTAGATCACGGTACTTTCTTTTCCGTAGTACTGACGAATCCGCGATGCCACGTAGCAGGAGTTCGCGGCAAACTGAGTCACTCGCTGCGCCGCCTGTTGATCCCAGGACCTGACATAGTGTGCCGAAGCGCTGAAAACAGCTCTTGAGAGACGGCCCATGCTTTGGCGATAGGTGTGGTATTGGTCCCACAAATATCGCATGGGGGAATGACAGTAGCAGATATGAACTGCCGAGGGGGAAACGATGGTCCCTTTCATTGGCCCGCTGTCGGAAGTCAGGATCAGATCGTATCCGCTGAGATCAAGCTGCTCGACCGCTAATGGATACAAGGGTAGAAGCTGCCGATAAATACGGCTTGAGAAAGGCACGCGATTTAGAAACGAAGTCTGGAGCGAGCGATAACGAAGGCTCGGAGGTATCCTCTCGGGATTTGCGACCAGCGCAAAGAGATCCGCACCCGGATACATCTGCGCCAGCGCTTCGGCTACGCGTTCCCCGCCCCCCTGGGAGACGAACCAGTGATGAACTATGGCAACTCGCACTTGGATTCAAAAACTCCCTCCCCTTGTGAGCCAAAAAACAAGGAGGCTTCTTCTTGTACTGTAGCGAATCCGCGAGTCGCTCTTGTCCGGCTATAGTCGTGGCATTGTCAGGCTTTTGTAAACACTCCAGTTGAAACGGGGAAATGGCCAGGCAAGCCGTTGAGAATATTCTTCCCGTCAGGCTAGGCTGGCATCGACGTAGACTCATCCTGCTCAATGTGACGCAGTGACCCTAGAACTTCACGGGGAAGAGACAGAACAAATACAGTATGTCCTGCACGCGAATCCTCCAGCTGGACTCTCCCGCCATGCTCCTGTGCGATCCGATTGGCAATTGTCAGCCCCAGTCCGATGCCGCGCCTTTTGCCATCGCTCACGAATGGCTCAAAGAGAGTCTCGCGGATGGCCTCGGGTACCCCCGGTCCGTTATCCGTGATGCGCAGCTTGACCAGGTCTGAAGTCTCAATCAGGCTGACCTTCACTACTGCCGGCTGATTGCCGCTCCGAGCGGCTTGAGCAGCATTGATAAGAAGGTTGAAAACTGCTCGCTCGATCATTCTTGCGTCCATCCACGCCTCTGTCTGCGGAAGACGTTCAACCTGAATCGTTACGGAGTGCGCTTCAGGATGAAGCTTGATGAGTGCAACAGCGCGCTCAACAAGAGAACTGAATGATTCATACGTCGGATGAAGCGATTTTCCCGTACGGCTGAAAACGAGCAGAGACTCGAGCACGTCCGTCATTCCGTGTACAGCGAGCTGCACATCTCCCATCAACTCATCGCGCTCTGCTGAAGACATGGCGGGATTGCTGAGGAACTCGGCGTTCGCATAGATCGCCGAAAGATAGTGCCGCAGATCGTGAGAGATGGAGCTGGCCATTCGCCCGATGACAGCTAACCGGGCAGATTCTATAAGCTCTTGCTGCGACCGGCGTAGTCGATTCCGCATCGCATCAAATGCCAGACTGAGTTCCCTCAGCTCCTTTGCGCCTCCACCAGTCAGCTCATAATCGAAATCACCCGAGCCGAGCGCGCGCGCTCCGGCCAGCAGCGCGTCTAAAGGACGCGTGATCGTTCCGGAAATATAGAGCGCCAGAAGCGTGCCGACGATCAGTACAAGCAAGCCCAGGGCGATTAGCAACCGATTCAACCGCATCGCGAAGCTACTGGCTTGATCGTAGGACTTGAGCACCAGGAGCCGGACTGGAAGCTCCGAGAATGTGGGGATCGCCAGCGAAGCGGCTAAATAATGCTCCTTCCCAAGCCAGAGGTCCTGTCCTGTCGCTTGCGGTGCGATTGTACTTCCTTGCCTTTGCAGATCCAGATTGTGTTGGGCATCGAGTGTGCTGGAGACGATCTTGTCCGCGCCAAGAAAAATCACATCGGCCGCCGCGGCCTCTCGCACCTGTCTGCTGACACGATCGTCGATGGAATACCCGGCAATCACGAATCCCAGGGGTGTGCCGGTACCTTCAGACCCAAAAAACAAAGGCTGGAAAGATACCTGATACAACCGATGATCGCTCAACAAATAGCGTTGGTCCGGAGGCATATCGAGCATGCGCTTCAGTTGCCGTTCAATATCCTGGCGATCGGGCAACCCGGCGCTGTCGTATACGGCGACAACCGTTCCCGATGTGTTCACCAGCGCGAACAGGTCGCTCCCACTCACTTTCCAGAACTCAATTCCACCGTCCTGAATCGTATTCAGGTCATGGGTCGTCATCAGGGCCTTCAGGCTTGGGAGATCAGCCAGCAGCGCGACTTCTTTGTCCAGCATCTGCTGCCTTTGCTGTTGCAGATTCTGAAATGTCACGGTTGAATGAAGGAGATCCGCGGCGAGGTTGCTGCGGATTTGCTTCTGCAGGCTGCTGCGAATCACAAACAGACTCATCACTGTCAGTCCGCAGGCCAGGGACAGAAGAGACAGCAAGAGGATCGTCCGCATTCGCATGATGTTTCTCTCTTACGTGCCCGGAATAGCGCGGCTCATTGGATCAGGCCGACGAACTTGTAACCCATTCCATGCATGGTTCGAATATATTTCGGATTGGATGGGTCGGCTTCCAGCTTCTGTCGTAGCTTGAGAATCTGGTTGTCAACAGTGCGGGTGGAGGGATAACAGCTATAGCCCCACACATGGTTCAGAAGTTCTTCACGAGACAATACGCGCTCCGCGTTTTCCAGCATAAATTTGAGTAACCTGAATTCATGGGCGGTGAGCGTAACTGTTTCTCCGCCGCGCGTCGCTTCCATCTTCAGAAAATCCACGGTGACCGTCCCAAAAGAGTAGACCTTCACCGGTCGCGGCCCCGACACGCGGCGGATGGCGGCCTGCACTCGCGCTAACAGCTCCCTTGGACTGAACGGCTTGGTAACGTAATCGTCTGCTCCCAATTCCAGTAACAATACTTTATCGCTGACCTCGGAAATCGCGCTCAGAACGATCACCGGAGCGGTTGGAAAAGCGCGTTTGAGACCTTTGCAAAGATCCTTTCCAGATGCCCCAGGCAACATCAGATCCAGAATAATGACCTCCGGCGCAGGGCCCTTCATGGCTTCTTGCGCCTCTTTGCCGTCATGTGCAGCCCTTACCTGAAGTCCGTCAGTAGTGAAAAGACGGTGAAGCACCTTCTGGATTCCGGGATCGTCTTCAATCACAAGTATCATTTCTGACCTATCCGGCGCTGGGAAAGCAGCCAAATACTATCACCATCACAACTTTATTTTCCTTTACGAGCAGCTCGACCGTTCGAAACTCCTCCCGAAATTACAATTCAGTGACAATCATTTTCTCAAGTTCAGACAATCCACACCTAAACTCACAGCCGAATCGTTCCACTGGACAACGCAAGACACTTCTTTCAAGGCATTCCACAGGCAGCGGAGGTGTGATGCCGCCATGCCAGCGATCGGGCCTTGGATATAATCCATCTCGTATTGAAGGACAGCAAACGTGGAGCAAAGCCTCAACATAAATCTCGGTGAAGCTGTCGATCCCGCCATTGAGCACGCAAGCACATTGCCGTCGCATTACTACATCGCGCCTGGGCTCCTCGAAAAGGAGAAGCACAGCATCTTTTGGCGCACATGGCAGATCGTTGGGCGGTCCGAGCAAGTCAGGAACCCCGGCAATTACATCACTGCCGATCTAGTGGGTGAGCCGTTGTTGATCGTGCGCGGCATCGAAGGCATTCTACGCGGTTTTTATAACGTCTGCCGCCACCGCGCCGGCCCTCCGGCCGAAGGCTGCGGTTCGCGCAAGGTATTTCGCTGCGGCTACCACGGCTGGACGTACGGCCTCGACGGTCGTCTTCTGAACGCACCCGAGATGGAAGGCGCCAAAAACTTCTGTGCTGAAGACCTCAGGCTGCGTCCCATCCATGTAGGCGAGTGGGAGGGCCAGGTTTTTGTTAACCTCGATCCCGATGCTATACCGCTGATGGACGCCTTGCGTGAGTTACCACTGCAGGCTGCAAAATACAGCTTCGGCAGGATGCGCCTCTGCGGACGCCGTGACTACCACATGCAATGCAACTGGAAGGTATATATCGACAATTATCTTGAGGGATATCATCTGCCGAGTGTGCATCCCTCGTTGAATCGTGAACTCGACTACAACAGCTACGTAACCACTCTCTTCGCAAGGCACTCATTGCAGGCCAGTCCTATCCGCGGCCCGGAAAATGAGACCACCGCTGACCGCCGGTACAAGCAGGCAAGTGGAGACATGAGCGCTGAGTACTTCTGGATTTTTCCAAACTGGATGCTGAACTGTTATCCCGATAATGTCTCGCTGAATATCGTTTTACCCACCGGCCCGGAGACATGCCTGGCAATCTTCGAATGGTATTTTCCGCCTGAGCGCACGCAGACTGCCGAGGAGACCATGAAGTTCAGCGATGAGATTCAGTTAGAAGATGGACATATCTGCGAAGTGGTCCACCGCAACCTCAAATCGCAGTCCTACAACACTGGGCGTTACAGCGTGAAGCAGGAGAAGGGTGTGCATCACTTTCACCTGCTGTACTCTGAGGCCATTCACTCCGGCGGATGAGGTTGTGTTGCCCGAACCGGGAGTGATCTGCACGTTAGCTAAAACGTTTGACTACGCTATTTTCTGAATGATACGCTCACACCTTGCACACTCCCCCGATGGAAGGACTGACGTACTTGGGCTTCAGGATGAGACGTGAATCGAAGATCACACCGTCAATTAGGCCGGTTTCCGTCACCCTGGCTCTCCTCACAGTTCTCACGTTTTTTCTCGCGGCTGCGGTGACGGTAGCCCAGGAGAGTAGTGCGGCGTGGCAGGGAATTGTGCAAAACCCCGCGGGTACGCCTGTACCAGACGCCGTTGTGCACCTGGCCGGAAAGAGCGGGGCAATCGCGGCAAAGACGGACGGCGAGGGAAAGTTCGAGTTCAAAGGCATAGCGGCCGGCTTGTATAGCCTTTCGGTCGAGGCGAACGGGCACCGGGTGAAATTTGCTCCGATGGTCGATGTGAATGCAGCCTCGCAGCCAGTTGTGCTGACAATCACCGATCAAGTCCTTTTGCTGAGCGCAGCGCCGCAGGAACAGGCGAAGACCACGGGCGGCGAAAAGTTATCGAGTAAGGCCGTAAGCGAGATCCCGTTAAACAAGCGTGATTTCAGCCAGCTATTACTGCTGGCCGCCGGCACCATGACGGACGCAAACGGCGCGACCAACTTCACGCAGCAGTTCGCCATCAACGGGCAGCGCGGCGTGGAGGCAGTGTTTGCTATGGACGGGGCCGACATCAGCGATCCGGAGATGGGCGGCTCGACTTTTTCCAATTTCAATGTGGATGCGGTGCAGGAGATTCAATCGACTTCCGGCTGGATGCCTGCGGAGATTGGCCGCGGCGCAGCGGGATTCACCAACATCATCACGCGCTCGGGAAGCAGCGGCTTTCACGGATCGATATTTGAGTTTGTCCGCAATTCCGCGTTTGACGCGCGGAACTACTTCGATCACGCGACCCCGGAGACTCCCGGGCGCATTCCTCCGTTTCGGCGAAACGAGTTTGGATTTACAAACGGCGGGCCGGTGATCCTTCCACACCTCTATGACGGGCGGGGGAAGACGTTTTACTTTGGCCAATATCAGGGCTTTCGCCAGGTGTTGGGCACAACGCAGGTGATGCCACTGCCCACAACCGAGGAGCGTTCGGGATTGGATACCACTGCATATCCCGGTGACACGCTGACCGTGCCTGTCGATCCGGCCATAGCTGCGATATTGAAGCGATACCCGCTGCCGAATCTTCCTACGGGCTCATTTGGAGTGCACACGTATGCGACCTCGTCGAAGGTAACTACGAATGCCGATCAGTTTTCAATCCGGCTCGACCATAAGCTTTCTGATAAGAACCAGCTGTTTGCCAGGTTCAACTTCAACAACCTCACCGGGCCAACGACGAATCCGGACCAGACCGCAATTGATCCCTCTTTCGGCATTCAGTACATCGATAGACAGCGAAATGTGGTGGGCACTTTCACACGCACGGTGTCACCGCGGTTCATGTTGACGTCATCGATCAGCATCACGCGAAGCACGCCTTCCTTCCCCACCCCCAACCACACCGACCCGGCGGTGAAGTTCAACGATGGATTGTTTGAAGCCTTCAACTCGGCGGGGGGCTCGGTGATGAGCGCATTCGGAAACCTCTTCCAGGCACAGCAGAGCTTCTCTTGGACCACTGAGCACCACCTGATCCACGCTGGCGCAGAGGTCCGCCTCAACCGCGATACGACTTACTTCGGCATCAGCCCGAATGGCGAATACGACTTCGGCGGCGGTACGGCCTATGCCACAGTCGATATTCCCTCGCAGAGCGGAACTCATGACATACATGCAGGGGACCCCTTGCCCGACACCCTCACCGGCTTCCTCTCCGGGAGTCCGTTTGTTTATACGGTAGCCGTGGCTCCGCCATATTTTTCGAATGGTGCGCACATCGGACCTGCGGCGATCAATCGCAACATGGGAGGAATCTATTTTCAGGACACCTGGAAAATGTCGAATCGATTTGTTCTGGACTATGGCCTTCGCTGGGAGATTTACACCCCGATTACGGAGCGGGCGAGGCGAACCTCCGGTTTTCTCAACACCGGCGCGACCCAGGAATTCGTAATCAATCCGCAGCCCGGCTATAAGACGAATCTCAACGGCTGGATGCCGCGAGCCCAATTGACCTGGCGTGCAGCCAACCAGCTACAGGTCCATGCGGGTGGCGGAATAACGGTGATCCCACCAAATATCTGGCAGGACAATTTTCTTACCGGCTCAACACCGTTCGCTGTCTATCCCCGGTTGGTTGCGGCCAAGGGCGCACCGATCCAGTATGGATTCCAGATCACGCCGGCGCAGCTGCCCAATGTTTACACGCCATCGGGAGTGGAGATTTTCCCGGCTCACGATACCAAGGACGTTCCGCCGAATACGGTGATGGATGTGGATCGCTATGAAAAAGACGTGGCGGCTCTCACGCCCAGCCGCGTGGTAAGCCCATTGAATTTGAGCGGGATTGACCGGTCATTCGGCAACGGTTCCTTGTATGTCTGGACGGCCGGCCTGGAGCGTCGCTTTGGCAATCTGGTTGCGGATGCGAACTACGTTGGCACAGCAGGCGTTAGATTGCCCCGCACAAGTTTTCCCAATGCCTATCCAGGAGCAAGCCCCGAATTTGCGCCCTATACACAGTTCGATAGCTCCGGAGCCGTC
Organism: Silvibacterium sp.; assembly: GCA_036264455.1. Taxonomy (GTDB): domain Bacteria; phylum Acidobacteriota; class Terriglobia; order Terriglobales; family Acidobacteriaceae; genus Silvibacterium. Next base: position 20,348 of record DATAQX010000179.1, read on the forward strand.
ATTGGCGGCTTCGGAGTTGAGAACATCATCACCGCCACCTCCCACTCGACCTATCACGCGCTGCAGACCTCGCTGTCTGGAACCGTAGCGCGCGGCGGGCCGGGAATTCAGGCAAGTTATACCTGGAGCAAATCGCTCGACGACACCAGCCAGGTGATTGGGGGCACGGGAGCCACGGGTGCCGTATCGCAGGGCTTTCCGCAGAATCCATTCGACACTCATGCTGAAAAAGGGCCGTCGACCTTTGATGTGGCACATGCCTTCACGTTGAGTGTGGCTCAGGAACTGCCTTTCAACAACATCTCCTTCCTTGAGGGAGTCACCCCCAAGATCACCGCTGGATGGGAAATGCTGGTTATCTCGACGATTACCAGCGGATCGCCCTTCACTGTGTATTCGGGAGTTCAGCAGACAGGTGCAGGATCGAACGGAGTAGACCGTCCCGATCAGATTGGCAAGCCGCATCTGTCCACAGCTCGAAAAACGCGCGAGGACTACTTCGGATTGGGCGAGGACAACGC